>JBDHJO010000071.1:0-23154 GCA_039586875.1 Gemmatimonadota bacterium
AGCACGATGTCGCGATCGTCGCCCTCTTCCAGCGCGAGCCGAAACTCCCGCAGCGCCTCGAACAACCGACCGCGTCGCTGGAAAGCGAGGCCAAGCCGGTGGTGCGCGAGCGCTCCGGACGGCACGGCACGTTTCTGATCCGTCGGCAAGCCGGGGGCATCCGCGGGGGTGTCGAGGGACAGCAACCCTCTCGTCGCCGTCCCGGAAGCCGACAGATGCACCGACTGACGTGTCGCCGATCGTGCCTCATCGTGTCTGCCGAGATCCCCGAGCACGAATGCAAGCTCCGCCTGCACCTCAGCATCGTCTGGATCGAGTTGCGCGGCGTGGAGAAGGTGGGCAAAGGCCTCTTCGGCCCGTCCGGTTTCCTGCAACAGTGCCCCGAGCTCGCGTCGCGCGGCGACATTCCCGGGTTCCGCATCGCACGCTTGCTCCAACCATGCGCGGGCCACCGAGCCGTTCCCCCGCGCGCGTTCGGCCACACCCAGCCGCAGGCCAAGATCGGCATCAAACCCGTGCTCCTCAACGATGGTCTGCAGGTGGTCGACGGTGAGGTCGTATTGCCTGAGTGCGGTGTAGACCGCGGCAAGCGATCGGCGCGCATCGTCGTCGCCCGGATCTCGATGCAGCCGCTCACTGAGGTCCGTGATGCGGCGGTCGTACACCCCACTACGTGCCTCGGCGATCTCCAGGTTGCGCCGGACGACCGCGAGCCGGTGGTTCAACTCCAGGGCCTCGGTGAAGCACCGGATCGCATCGTTCGCACGCCCGTGCCGGAAGTACACGACGCCCAGGTTGTTCCGGGCTGCCGGATCGGTGCGATCGATCCGAGAGGCAAGCGCCTCGAGAGGATCCCGATCAGTCGCGGTGGGCTGGGCGATGGCCATGGTCACCGACGTGAAGACGAAAGGTGTGGCGCTGCTGAACGCCGGAACGGTGGTTCCAGCACGGACGCTGACCGGGACTCAGGCCTCGAAGAAGCCAAAGTATTGGAGAGGATCTTCCCGATCAACCAGCTCAGGCACATCCGCCGCCGCGGCGAGGACGGCACGCAGGTCGTCGGGCCATTCGCTGCGAAGCACGAGCGGCTCGCCCGTGACGGGGTGTCGAAGCCGCAGTTCGGCTGCGTGTAGCGCCTGGCGGGGTGCCGCGCGCTCGACCGCGTCCGCGATGGGGCGCTGCGCCCCGGTCATACGTCGCGCGCCTCCGTGGGAGTAGGTCGCGTCCCCCACCACGGGATGTCCGATGTGCGCGAGGTGCACCCGGATCTGATGGGTCCGACCGGTCAGCAATCGGACTCGTAGCAAGTCACACGTTTCGAAGCGGGCCACGCGCGTGACCTCGGTCTGTGCGGAACGGCCCGACGCGAGGACGGCCATGCGCTTGCGATCCTTCGGGTGCCGGCGTACCGGCGCATCGATCACGTGCACATCGTCCTTGAGGTGCCCCCACACCAGCACCGCATACCGTCGGCCGATTGCGCGCCGGCCGAGGGCGGCGGCCAACGTCCGGTGGGCATCGTCCGTCTTCGCGACGATGAGCAGACCCGACGTGTCCTTGTCGAGCCGGTGAACGATGCCCGGTCGCCCGGTCGCCCCATCCGACAGCGCCGTGCCACGGGCCACCAACGCATTCACCAGCGTGTCGTCCCAGTGACCGGGGGCTGGATGCACGACGAGACCCGCCGGCTTGTCCAAGACCAGCACGGCGGCGTCCTCGAACACGGCATCGATCGTGCGAGGATGGGGCGCGAGCGTGCGCGACGGGACACCCTTCGGGAACTCGACTCGCACGACCGCGCCGCGTTCCAGCTTCGCCGAGGCACGAACCGGTGCGCCGTCGACATGCACCGCCCGCTCGGCGATCAGGCGGGCGGCGTGCGTGCGGGAGAGTGAGAGCTGATCAGCGAGGAAGCGATCGAGTCGCTCGGTCGCCGCGGCGACTATCGAGAACTCGACGGAGCGCGGCGGAATGGATCAGGCCTCGGCGGGATCGGCCTGTTGCTCGCTCTGTTGTTCGTTCTCGTGAGCACGACCTTCGTCCCACAGAATGATGGCGAGCGTGAAGGCGCCGCAGGTCACCGCCATGTCGGCCACGTTGAACGTCGGCCAGTGGAACGGGCCGATGTACACATCGATGAAGTCGACCACCCCGCGAGCACTGCGCACCCGATCGATCAGGTTGCCGATCGCGCCTCCACAGACGAGTCCCAGAGCAACCAGTCGGACTCGCTGCTCCGGTAGGGTGTGCCGCACCATCGAGCCCAGAATGACCAACGCCAGCGTGGCGAGGCCCATGAAGACCCAGCGCGAATACTCCCCGACGTGAATCCCGAACGCAGCTCCCGGATTGTACACCAGGCGGAAGAGGAACCAGTCGCCCAAAACCCGGATCGACCCCTGGCTGAGCGTTGCGACGGCGATCTGCTTGGTGATGAAATCGATGACGACAACCACAGCGAGAACGGCCCAGAACCATGGTCGTCTAATCGCGCTTGGCATCTTCCTCTTTGGCCTTGCACTTGATGCAGAGGCGCGCGTGGGGGAGTGCATCGAGCCGCTCAAAGCTGATCTCATCGCCGCACTCGTGGCACGTCCCGAACTCGTCCGGCTTGCCGTACAGTCGGCGGAGCGCCTCGTTGACGTGCCAGAGGTACCGCCCCTCCTTGGAGGCGAAGAGAAACTGCTTCTCGCGCTCCATGGCATCCGTTCCCTGATCCGCCATGTGGAACGAATACGATGACAGATCACCATCCGACGCCTGCAGCGTGCCGCTGAACTGCTCGTCGTAGTTCCCGAGTTCCTTCATCACACGGGCCCGCTCCTCCAACAACCGCTTCTCGAGGTGGGCCAACTGTTTCTTCTTCATGAGTTTCGCTTCCAGCCTGCCTAGGTTGTCTCGCGCGTCGAGCGCCGGACGCCGATGCTCACCGCATGTCCATCGATGGTCACCGATTCCCGGGTTACCGATTCCCGCTCGTCGACCTCGGCGCTCTCCGCTCCCAACTCCATCTGCGGTGCGAGCGTCTCGCCCCCGACCATCTCCCGAAACCGCTCGACGGCCTCGAGCACCCGCTCAGCGCCCGAGACGGTCAAAGCAATCCGCGTATTGTAATCGTATCCGGCCTCTTTTCGTAGCCTCTGGACGCGATTCACGACCTCGCGCGCCAGTCCCTCGAGCTGCAGCTCGTCATCGAGTTCGGGATTCAGCGCCACCACATACGGCCCGTCAGTCTGCACCAGCCACTCCGATGTCACCTCGCGCTCGACCACCACGTCCTCGGGCTGGTACTCGAACGTCTGTCCATCGGCCGTCAGGGATACCGCCTCCCCACGCTCGAGCGCCTGCAGCTGAGGCCGGGCGAGCTGTGCCGCAGCCTTCGCTGCCTGGGGGGTTGCCTTGCCATAGCGTTTGCCGAGCGTCCGGAAGTTGGGTTTGGCTCGCAACCGCACGAGCTCTTCGTCGGACGAGACGGTGTCGATCCGCCGGACGTTCACCTCGCGGGCCAGAATCTCGAGCAGGCTGTCGAATGCGTCGCCGCGGCAGGCGGCCGGGACGGCGACGCGCATGTGAGCCAGGGGCTGGCGGACCCTCAGGCTGCCCTCCTCACGCGCGGCCCGGGCCAGCGTGGCGAGCCGCCGAATCGCGTCCATGGCGGTTTCGACCTCCGCCGCAGCGGCCTCGTCGGCGGCCGGAAACTCGGCGAGGTGGACGGAACTCCCGGTGAGGCGCCGGTGGATCGCATCGCTCACGAACGGTGCCGCCGGGGCGAGGAGACGGCTCACGGTGACGAGCGCCTCGTAGAGACTCGCCACGGCCGCGGGATCGGCAACGGCGTCCGGCGCCCAGAACCGACGCCGGTTCACGCGCACATACCAGTTGGACAGGTCGGCATCGCAGAACTCGATGATGGCACGGATGCCCGCGGTGACGTCGTAGCGGTCCCAGGCGACCCGCACGTCGCGCACGAGCGTCACCAGGCGCCGGGCGAGCCAGCGATCGACCAGCGGTCGTTCCGTCACCGGCGGAGCCTGTGCCGGCGTCCACTCCTCCGCATACAGCGCAAAGAACCCGTACGAATTGCGTAGCCGGTTCAGGAACCCCGCTGCGACATCTCTGATTGCCTGCGGATCGAAGCGCTTGGGCAGCCAGACCTGGCTCGACGCCAGCAGGTACAGGCGCACGGCATCCGCGCCGAAGTCGGCGACCGCGGCCCATGGATCGACGACGTTCCCCACACGCTTCGACATCTTGCGGCCATCGGCATCGAGTACCAATCCGTTCACGACCACGTTGCGGTAGGCCGGACTGTCCGACACACCCGCCGCGATCGCGAGCAGCGAGTAGAACCAGCCCCGTGTCTGATCGAGCCCCTCGCAGATGAAGTCCGCCGGGAAGTGCCGAGCGAACTCCGCGTCCCCATCAAAGGGATAGTGCCACTGCGCATAGGGCATGGCGCCCGAGTCGAACCAGGCGTCGATGACCGCCGGCACCCGCCGCATCGTACCGCGACACTCCCCGTGATCGCACGCGAACGTGTAATCGTCGATGAACGGCTTGTGCGGGTCGAACTCGTCCGGCAGGGCGTTGCCCCAGCGATCGGCGAGTTCGTGGAACGAGCCGATCACCGCGCGATGCTCGGCGTCCTCGTCGCAGACCCACACGGGGAGCGGTGTGCCCCAGTATCGATCCCGCGTGAGCGCCCAGTCGACGTTGTTCTCGAGCCACTCACCGAAGCGGCCGGACCCGACTTCCGGCGGATACCAGTTGACGGCCCGGTTGATCGCCTCCATCTCCTCGCTGTAAGCAGTCGTCCGCACGAACCAACTCTCGCGGGCGTAGTAGATGAGCGGTGAGTCGCAGCGCCAGCAGAACGGATACGTGTGTTCGTAGCCCTCTGCCTGGTACCTCCCAAACAGCTTTCCTTCGTCCTGCAGGCGCTCGGCAATGGGAGCGTTCGCCTCGAAGACGGTGCGCCCATTGATCGCATCCCAGCGCGTTGCACTGAACCGCCCCGTCTCGTCGACCGGATTGACGAACGCCAATCCCTCGCGCTGCCCCGCCTGATAGTCGTCGGCACCGAACGCCGGCGCGAGGTGCACGAGCCCCGTACCCTCTTCGCTGGTGACGAAATCGCCCGCGACGACCCGGAACGCCTGCTCCCGATCGACATCGACCACCTCGAGGAGCGGCTCGTACCGCACGCCAACGAGGTCCTTGCCCGTGAACTCCGCGATCTTCGGGAAAGAGGCAACCGGCTCCCCGCCCGTGGCTCCGGGGAACGACCGCTGCTCGGCGATCCCCCGCTCGAGAATCACCCGTCGGCCATCGACCTCGTGCTCCACATACAGGAGATCCGGGTGCACGGCCACGGCCACGTTGGACGGTAGGGTCCAGGGCGTCGTGGTCCACACGAGGAGGTACCGATCCCCGGCGCCGGACAGCTTGAACAGCACATGGATCGACGGACTCTTGTGCGTGGCGTAGCCCATCGCCAGCTCGTGACTCGACAGGGTCGTCCCGCACCGGGGGCAATACGGCAGCACCTTGTGTCCCTGATACAGCCGTCCGCGGTCATGGAGCTGACGCAGCAACCACCACACGCTCTCCACGTACGCATTCGTGTACGTGACGTACGGCCGGCTGTAATCCAACCAGTACCCGACGCGCTCCGACAGGGCCTCCCAATCGGCCTTGTAACGAAACACGCTTTCTCGACACCGCGCGTTGAATTCTGCGACCCCGAACTTCTCGATATCGGCCTTCCCCGAAATCTCGAGCTGCTTCTCGACCTCGATCTCAACCGGCAGTCCGTGCGTGTCCCAGCCGGCGATGCGCGTGACGGAGCGCCCCCGCATGGTGTGATAACGGCAGATCAGGTCCTTGATCGAGCGGGCAAACACGTGGTGGATACCCGGTCGGCCATTCGCCGTCGGTGGTCCTTCGAAGAACACGAAGGGCTCACCGTCGGCCGTGGCTTCGAGTGTCTTATGGAAAAGATCCTCATCGCGCCATTGCGCGAGGACCTCTTGCTCGAGCTGATCCGGCGTCCGATCGTCGAAGGGTTCGTACCCCATCAGCTCAGCCGCTCCAACACACCGGTGACGAGTCGCGTGAGATCCGGTTCGGCGCCCTTGGCCGTAGCGATGATCTTGGCGACGTCCGCAGGCTCGAGGGCGTCGGGCAGGCATGCGTCCGTGATGATGGAGATCCCCAGCACACGCATGCCGCCGTGGATCGCCACGATGACCTCGGGAACGGTCGACATCCCAACGACGTCGGCGCCAATCGTCCTGAGAAAGCGATACTCCGCGGCGGTCTCGAGATTGGGGCCGATCACGGCCACGTACGTACCCTCGCGCAACGTGATGCGAAGGTCGCGCGCGACTTCGCGTGCCCGCGCGCGGAGATCGGCGTCGTACGGCTCCGACATGTCGGGGAACCGGGGACCGAGGGCGTCGTCGTTCGGTCCGATCAGCGGATTGTCCCCCAGCAGGTTGATGTGATCGGCCAACAGCACCAGATCACCCGGGGCCCAAAGCGGGTGCATTCCGCCGCAGGCATTGGACACGATCAGGGTCTCCGCACCAAGCGCACGCATCACGCGAACCGGAAACGTGATGGCGCCCAGCTCGTACCCCTCATACCGGTGGAACCGACCCTGCATGGCCACGACGCGTTTGCCGCCCAGGGTACCGAACAGCAGCCGCCCCTCGTGCGATTCCACCGTGGACACCGGAAACCCCGGGAGGTCCCCGTATCCGATCGTGGCCTCGAGGGCGATCTCATCAGCGAGCCCCCCGAGCCCGGTCCCCAGGATCACGGCCACCTCCGGCTCCCAGTCGGTCGCCGTACGAACGGCAGCTACCGTGTCGGCGATGCGTTGCCTGAGATCCCTCATTTAGGCGGGCTCCCGTCCCGCTCGTGTTCGGCGAGCGCATCCACCTCGGCCAGCTGCCGATCGAGCAGGCGGCGGAAGGCCGCGACGTACGCGACGAACTGCCGCTGCGCCTCCTCGATGTCCCGCCGCACCGCGACCTCCGCGCTCCGCGCCTCCGCTAGGAGTTCATCGGCCTTCTGTCGCGCCTCTCGCAGCACCACCTCGGCCTCCCGCTTCGCCGTGTCCTCGATGTCTGCCCGCACCTCCTGCGCCATCACCACCGCGTCATTGAGCGCTTTCTCACGCTCGCGGTACGCCTTCATCTGCTCCCGCGAGCTCTGGAGCCGTTCTTCCAGCGCCGCTCGCTCGGGCCGGCGTCAGCCGGAAGGTCTCATCGTTCATGTGGCTCGCTCTCCGAAGAGGACGGTACCGAGCCGGAGCAGGGTCGCCCCCTCCGCCACGGCCGCGCGAAAATCTCCTGACATACCCATCGATAACTCGGGTGCGTGCATCCCCTGGGCCACGATCTCGTCCCGGAGGCGGCGCAGCGACGCAAACGTCGTACGCTGCACACGCTCGTCGTCGGTCCACGGCGCCATCGTCATGAGCCCCGCGAGCTCCAGGTGGGCACTCGAGGCGACGGCTGCCGCGATCTCGGGAAGCTCGGCCACCGCACACCCGCTCTTCTGGGCCTCACCCGCCACGCTCACTTGCACGAGCACGCGTAGCATCCCGCCGTCGCCCTGGCGGCCCACCGCTTGGTCGAGCGCCGCGACCACCTTGCGGCTGTCGACGGAGTGCACGAGGTGGAATCGGGCGGGCACGTACTTGGCCTTGTTCGTCTGCAGATGGCCGATCAAATGCCACCGCGCGTCGGCATCCTCGAGGGCATCGATCTTCCGCACACCTTCCTGCACCCTGTTTTCGCCGAGGTCGGTGAGCCCCGCCGCCAACGCGGCCCGAACCACATCGAGGTCATGTCCCTTTGTGACCCCGACGATCGTGACGGGCCCCGGGACCCCCTCTGCGGCTTGCACCCGCTCGATCTCCTCGCGCACGCGGGCGAGGTTCTGCCGCACCGTCTGCTCCACCATAGCCCAAAAAAGGTACCCGCGGCATCAGGAGAACTGAAGCCGCGGGTCGCGAGTTGCGCTGGATCTCGCGTCTACGGAACGATCGGTGTGTCTGCAGGCGCTTCAGGCACAAGCATCGCGCCACCGCCCTGCAGGGCTCGGGCGACTTCCGGTAAGTAATGCAGTTTGATGGCGCTCTCGATGTTGCGACGTGCCTCCGCCGAGTCGCCTCGCACCTCGTACGCCAACCCGAGCCCGTAGAGCGGGTAACTCAGGTTGACCGCGATGTTCCGATTCGTCGGATCGAGTCGAACCGAATCGGCTTCGAGGAGGTCCCCGTACCGGTAGATCTCCCACGCCAGAGAATCCGTTCTGGGCACGTCGATGGGAACGGCGAAGATTCCGGGTGCCAGCCGGCTGCTGTCGGGTTCCGTCAGTGTGTGCACCCGGAAGACCATGCCCTCCTGGGTGATGTGATCCGCCATCCGGCTCCAGTTCTGCGTCCCGGCCGTCATCGAAAAGTAGATCGGCCGCGAGTCGAAGTTCTCCTGGAGCAGCCGAATGATCAGCATGTCGTACACGTAGAACGGCGATTGCTGGGGGTACGTAATCACCACACGCCCGGCCCGGAACGTGAGGTCGCGCGGCAGGAGCAGGCTCGCGAACTCACTGATCTGTTCGTCCGACAGGGAATGCAGCGGCCCGGGCGGGTTCTCGGGCGCCTGGTCGGCGTACCACGGGGCCTGGGACGGATCGAACGGTCGCACCGGGTTGTCACGCAGTTGCCGGATGTACCAATCCGTGTTGCCGAGCGACAGGTTGACCACCGAGACGTCCTGGCGAATACCCTCGACTTCCTGGAGGTACCAGAGTGGGAACGTGTCATTGTCGCCGTTCGTGAACACGATCCCGTAGGGCTCCGCGGACTGCAGGAGGGAATACGCGAAATCCTGCGCGAGACGGGCCTCCGGTCCATGCGCGCGGGAGGCCGCATTGAAGTTCAGGACAAGCGGCACGATGGCGAGTCCGAGCACCCCGGGCGCGAGGAACCGTGCATCCGTGGTGCTCCGAAGGCGCGCATACAGCCCTGCGAGGCCGAGCCCGACGAAGATCCCCCAGATCTGGAACGACACCGTGAAGAAGTAGTCCCGTTCGCGAACTTCGTGCATCTCCATCGAAGGGAAGACATCCCAGGCCAACGAGAAGCCCGGCTTGAAGTTCATGTACCCGACGAGCGCCGGCCCTGTCGTGAGAAAGAGGAGCAGCAGCAGCCAGAAGATCGACCGATCCCGCTGGCGCAACAGGTTCGCGCCGAATGCTCCGAGGCCGATGAAGGCCAGCGTGAACGGCAGGCGGATGCGCGCGAACACCGGCTCGTATGGCGCCAGGCCGTTCGCCCACTGCCAGTCGAAATACTGGAGGTAATTCTGCGCCTGACGCAGCATCAGCGGGATACTGCGCACGGTGTAGCACCGCGGGATGCCGTACGCGGCCTGATCTTGCGGCACGGGGCCGTCGACGAAGCGGAAGAGACAGCCCAGGAACGCCCCCAAACGCTCGATACTGCTCAGCTCTCGCGTCGTGTAGATCGGATTGTCGATCGGAGATCGCGGCGGGTACTGCTCGCGCCGGATCACGGCCCACAGGCTCTCCCACGTCGACGGGTCGGCTTCGTTGATGACCGGCCCCACCTGGGCACGGAACAACAGGAACAGGTAAGTGGACGCACCGATGAGCGCGATGGCCAGGACCGTCACGGCGAAGGGGAACGCGCCAACCGAGGCGGCATACACCGTTGCGATGACGAACACCGCACCGCCGATCATCAGGAGCCCGGTGCTCCCGAGCCCAACCCCAATCAGTAGCGCCCAGACACCGAGGACGACCACCCACTGCGCCCACTCGGTGGATCGATCGTTCTCATTGGGCAAGGGCTCGGTGCGCAACACGTGCCACATGAATCCGAGCAATGCGGGGCCGACGAGCAGGGTGAGCAAGTGGTTTCCGAGCGCGACGGCCGCGAGGTAGACGATCAGGAGCAGTACGTGCGGGGCGCGCTCCCCGCCCCGGTGTCGACGCCACAGCCACGCCAGCCAGGAAATGGCGGCGATGCTGAGGGCCGAGACCATGTAGACCTCGGTCTCGTTGGAATTCTGCCAGACGGTGAACGTGAACGCCGACGCAATCGCCGCAGCGATCGCTCCACCGTGGGTGAAGATCCGGTCCTCGCTCAGGCCATCTCGGTGATTCCACCCACGCAGCGCCTGCGCGGCAACCAAGAAGAACAGCGCCGCGGCCACGGCGCTGAAGACCGCCGTCATGAGGTTCGTCCGGTAGGCAAACTCCCCGATGCGCACGATCCCCGCCCACACGTTCCCCATCAGAACGAAGAGCGGCGTCCCGGGTGGATGCGGAATGCCGAGGATCTTGGTGGCGGCGATCAACTCCCCGGCATCACAGAACGTGACCGTGGGAGCCAAGGTGATGACGTACCCGGCCAGCACCGCCGCGAACACGGCGGCGGCGAGGCGGTACGGCGGCGACGACGCTCGCGTATCTAGTCTATCCATGCAACGCTCAGGGTTGGTCGATCAGGCGGGTGAAGCCTCACCATGCGCTCCGCTGAGCGCAAGACCCTCCTCGCCCGTGCCGGACAGGTGCGCCCGGACCTGATCCGGGGTGAGGCCGCGGTGCAGGCGACCCCGCACGGCGAGCGAGATGCGGGATGTTTCTTCGGACACGACGATCACCGCGGCGTCGGTCTCCTCGGACAGGCCAATGGCAGCCCGGTGCCGCGTGCCCAGCGAGCGGTCGCGCACGGGGAACTGCGTCAGGGGAAGCACGCACCCTGCACCGATGATCTGATCTCCGCGTACCAGCACGGCGCCATCGTGCAGCGGCGAGTACGGCGTGAAGACCGTGGCGAGGAGGTCGGCCGAGATCGTCGCCCGCATGGGGGTCCCGCTCTCGAGATACTGATCGAGCGACACGTCGCTTTCGATGGCGATGATGGCCCCCGTGCCGTTCCGTGCCAGCCGTCCGACCGCGTCGGCCACCTCATCCGCCACGACGTGCTTGCTGGTGCCCGCCAGAAAACTGAGGACGCGGGACCGCCCCAGGCGAGCCAGTGCATGCCGCAACTCCGGCTGGAAGACCACCACCGCGGCGAATGCGCCGTAGGTGAACACGACGCCCAACAGCGTTGTGATCACGTTCATCTTGAGGACCAACGCACCGAAGTAGATCAGCACGAGGGCGGTGATCCCCACGAGGATCTGCAACGCCCGGGTTCCCGCCAGGAAGAGGAGTAGCCGGTACAGCACGAACGCGACGATGAGGATCTCGAGGACGTCGTACCAGCTCGGGATGAGGAAGCGGAGCTGTTCGAGCGGCATCAGGTTGTCCCCACTGCATTGGCGACCGCGAGCGCGTCCCGAGTCGGGCCCACCGTATGAACTCGGAACAGAGTGGCACCTTCAAGATACGCGACCGCGCAAGCCGCCGCGGTCGCCGCATCCCGGTCCTCGACCTCGCGCCCCGTGGCCGTGCCGAGAAACCGCTTCCGGGACGGTCCGACCATCACGGGGCGGCCCATGCCAACCAGCGCCGACAGATCGCGCAGCGCTTGCCAGGACTGCTCCGTTGTCTTTGCGAACCCGAGCCCGGGATCGAGCACGAGGCGCTCCGCAGACAGACCGCGATCAATGGCCGATCGGACCGCCCCCCCCAATTCGTCGCAGATGGCGGTGATCACGTGGCCGTACGACGCGTGATCGTAGCTCGCCATATCCGTCACGGTGCCGCGCGAGTGCATGAGCACCAGGCCGGCATCCGCGGCAGCGCACACGTCGGCGATGGCTGGCTCGATCCGCAAGCCGGACACGTCGTTGATTGCCCAGGCTCCCCCGTCCAGCGCGCGCCGAGCGGTTTCGGCTTTCACGGTGTCCACCATGACGGGCATAGCGGGCAGTCGGGTCGCCAATCCCTCGAGCACGGGCTCCAGCCGTCGCCATTCCTCAGCAGCGTCCACGGCGTCCGGTCGGCCCGGTCGGGTCGATTCCGCCCCGACGTCCAGCAGGTCGGCACCGGCTTCGGCCAGTGTCTCCGCATGGGCAATGGCGTCACCCGGATCGAGGTATCGACCGCCGTCGCTGAACGAATCCGGCGTCACGTTGAGGATACCGACGATCCGCGGGGAGGAGAGGTCGAACGAGCCCCGCGCCATCGTCCAGCGGCGTGGCGGCTCTCCGAGCGCGGCGGCAATCGCGTCGAGCATCGCCGCCGGAAGCGGAGACCCCTCGGGTCGCGCCAGGGCGCCGAGTGCGCTCACGCCGCCGGCCAGCAGGACCCAGTCGTCACCGGTCGCGCAGTCGATCCCGAGCCGGGCCGCGATGCCGAGCACCGCGTCCCGGGCATCGGGGGTGACGTCATCGACCAGCAGGAGGACTGGATGGAGCCCACGCACCGTCGCGTCGATCTGGGCGACGGGATAGGCACGCTCGAGGAGCGCGTCGGCTAGTGCCTTGGGACTGTGCGGTGGAAGAGCGAGCAGCCTCACGCGCCCGCGGGCTCAGCCGGCGGCGTTCCGAGCACCGGGGGCGTGGGTGCCGCGTCCCCTGCCCGTTGGGTCTCGCCAACCACCTCGCCGGTTGCTTTCGGCGTCGGCATCGGCAACGGCGGCAGGTCCTGCCCGCGGGCAATGAGGTCCACCTCGTCCCGGTCGAGCGTCTCTCGCTCGAGAAGCGCCTCGGCCATCTTGTGGAGCGTGTCCATGTCGCCCCGCAGGATGTCGCGCGCCCGTTGGTAGGCGTCGTCGAGGATCCGCTTGACCTCACCGTCGACCAGCTCGGCGGTGCTGTCAGAGATCTCGCGATGCTGGGCAAACTCGCGGCCGAGGAAGATCTGCTGCTCACGATCGCCAACCGCCACCGGGCCGACGGCATCACTCATCCCAAACTGGGTCACCATCCGCCGGGCCATCTCGGTCGCCTGCTGGATGTCCTGTGCGGCACCCGTCGTGACCTTCTCCGCACCGAAGATGAGTTCTTCCGCTACACGCCCGCCGTACGCCATGGCCAGCCGACCGTGGATGTATTCCTTCGTGTAGTTGTGCCGGTCCTCTTCAGGCAACGAGAAGGTGATCCCCAGCGCCCGACCACGCGGCACGATCGTGACCTTGTGCACGGGATCGAGCCCCGGGACTCGGACGCTCACGAGCGCGTGACCGGCCTCGTGATACGCCGTGAGCTTGCGCTCCTCGTCCGACAGGACGAGGCTCTTCCGCTCCACCCCGAGCATGACCTTGTCCTTCGCGTCCTCGAAGTCCTTCATCGCGACCGAGTCTTGCGAGCGGCGCGCAGCCAGCAGCGCCGCTTCATTCACGATGTTTGCGAGATCGGCGCCGGCAAGCCCCGGCGTCGCGCGGGCGATGACCTCGAGCGTCACGTTTTCGGACAACGGAATCTTGCGGGCATGCACCTTCAGGATCATCTCACGACCGCGGACGTCGGGCATGTCCACGACGATCTGGCGATCGAAGCGACCGGGACGCAGTAGCGCCGGGTCCAGCACGTCGGGCCGGTTCGTCGCCGCGATGAGGATTACCCCCTCGTTCGACTCGAACCCGTCCATCTCGACGAGCAGTTGGTTCAACGTCTGCTCGCGCTCGTCATGCCCCCCGCCAAGCCCTGCACCACGGTGACGACCCACCGCGTCGATTTCGTCGATGAAGATCAGGCACGGCGCGTGGGCCTTGCCCTGCTCGAAGAGGTCCCGCACGCGGGATGCCCCGACCCCGACGAACATCTCGACGAAATCCGAGCCGGACATCGAGAAGAACGGGCGACCCGCCTCCCCGGCAACCGCCCGGGCGAGCAGCGTCTTTCCGGTGCCCGGCGGCCCCACCAACAGCACCCCCTTCGGCAGGCGACCGCCAAGGCGCTGGAACCGCTGCGGATCGCGGAGGAACTCAATGATCTCCTCCAGCTCGACCTTCGCTTCATCACAACCCGCCACGTCCTGGAACGTGACCTTCGGCGTGTCGCCGGTGAGCAGTTTGGCTTTGGACTTCCCGAAGGCGAACGCGCGATTCCCGCCCTGCTGCACCTGTCGGAAGAAGAACACCCAGAGGGCGATGAGAATGAACCACGGCAGGAGATTGATCAGCAGCGTGCCGAACCCGGTCTTGGGCTCCTTGGCCGAAATCGGCACGTTGCGCTCTTCGAGCCGTTCCAAGAACAACTCGGAATCCTGAATCGGGAGAATCACGGAGAACCGTTCTACGTCCCGGCCGTTGACCGGCACCGGTCGCTTGAAATTCCCCTCCACGAACTTCCCGCTCGTTACCTCGACCTCGGCAATCATGTCGCGCTCGAGGTACGACTGGAACGAGGTGTAGGAGATCTCCTCGGCATCTTCCCGAGCACCACCGATCATCTGATAGAAGACGATCGGGATGAGGATGACGAGTGCCCAGAACACGAGGTTCCGGCTCAGCGCAGCCCAGTTGAACTTGTTGCTCGGCGGTGTCCGATCAGACATCAACGACCTTCAATCCGTACGATTCAGTTCTCGCTTCACTCGTCGACCCGGGTTGTAGTATCCGCGTCAGCCGACCGGGTTCCCTCGACCACTTCCAACTCGTGCGCCGGTGCACCAGCCGTCGGCAGTGCGCCCGCGGCGCGGCACAATCCGGGCACCCACACGACCTCACCGTCGCGCTCGATCACGGGATAGGTCGCACGGTCGGGACGCGGCACCCTCGCCTCCATCAGCACACGCCGCACCTTGCGGCTGCCGACCCCACCGAAGGGAACCAGGCGGTCTCCGGGCTGCCAGGACCGGACAACGAACGCTCCGCGGGGGAACCACGTGACGCTGCCGCGGCGGCGGATCGTCCCCGCCGGTGCGATCCGCCATCGGACCTCCCAGCCGCCAAACCGGGCCTCACCACAATTCCCCTGGATGCGACATGCTGACGGTGGGCCCTCGCGCTCAGGCATCTGGACAATCCGCAACCGGTCGAAGGCGAGTTCCGCTCGCCACCCCGAGCCGAGGTCCATCCGCTTCCCGCTCTGCGCCGTGGTCGCAAAGTCATGCAGCCGCACGGCTTGCCCCGCCCCGACGCGACACCCGACCTCCCGGGCACAAGCGCGCAAGAGCGTTTGTGACAACATGTTATGATACTCCCGCAGGGGGGCCCGGGCAACCTCGATACCGCGACTGTCATGGGAGATCACGAGGCCGGGAGCCGCCATCAGCGCCAGGCTCCACGCACGCCGATTCCGGTCCGCATCGGTGGCCACGCCGAGCAAATGTTCGTCCACGTCGGGTCCGAACCTGGCGCGAAGCTCGGGGAGCAACACCGTGCGCACCCACGACCGATCGTGTCGCTGATCGTGATTGGAGGGATCGGTGTCGACCGTCAACCCGCGTTGCGTCACCCACGCCCCGATCTCCTCGCGATGAAAGGGCAGGAGCGGGCGTGTAAGCCCCGCGGCGCCGACCGCGGCAATGCCGGCCAAGCCGGCGACCCCTGAACCGCGGAGCACGCGGAACAACACGGTCTCGATCTGATCGTCGGCATGGTGCGCCGTGACCAGATACCGTGCGCCAACTTCGGCCTGCAGCCGTCGCAGGGCTCGGTACCGCTCCCGGCGCGCCTCGGTTTCCGACGCCGTCGCGTCGAGCGACACCCGGACGACCTCGCACCGCAGCCCACACTGCTCGGCGAGTACGCGCACGCGATCGGCCACCTCGTGGCTGTCCGGTCGGATCCCGTGATCGACGTGCCCGACAACCAGCGCCAGGTCGTGCTCGGCGGCCGTTCCGACAAGCAAGTCGAGCATCGCCACAGAATCCGTCCCGCCGCTGACGGCGAGCAGCGCCGTGCCACCTCCCGGGAAGAGACCGCCCTCCCGGAGGTGCCGTCGGAACCGGTCCTGAAGGTCAGTCACGGCTGCCGTCCTGCTCACCCAGGGCCCGCTTCCGTGCGGCGGCGAGATACCCGGGGCGCAATTCCAAGAGGGTGGAGAGCTTTCGCATCAGGTACGACTCGTGCGCCGCGAGTTCTTGATCGGCGTAGACAAGACCCCACATGACCTCAGCAAGGACCATCCGCTGGCCCTCGTCGTAACTCTGAGTGATGAGCGACGTGAACTGGTACAGATCGACGGCCCGCTTGCGTTCCTCATCGGCAACCGCCATGAGCTCCGCGGCCGCGTCAGCCGGCACGTCGAAGTGCCGCACCATCGCATCGCGAATGTGTCGCCGCTCCTCATCGGTGAACTCGTCGTCGGCGTGCGCGAGCTCGAGGAGCAGCGCGCAGGCCGCAAGTGCGAGGGAAGACTCGTCGGGAGCCGGCACGTGCGCATCGGTTCCGGTGGCCTCTTCCGGAGGACGAAGATGGCGGTCGAAGAACTGGCGGACGCTCTGCAGCATGACGCGCTCCCGTTGAACCCAAGTCCGTGCTACTAGCCTAACATTACCAACCCGGCGCGGCACGGGCCTCACGGGGAACCGTCAGAACGTCGGCTCCAACACTACCACCCCGCGGTTCATGTCGGAGACGTACACGAGGCCGCCCTCGAGTTGCGGAGCCCACGTGCACGTGCCGGCCCCGACGTTGGACGGACACCCTACCCCGTCCCCGTACCGCACGGACGCGTACACCCGCCCCTGCCGGGTGAGATCGCCGAGGAGCTCCCCGCTCACGTCAATCGCAACGAGGCCCTCGTCGTACCACGCCGCGTACAGGATCTCACGGTCTTCGTCGAGCCAGAAATTGTGCGGCGGTGCACCAGCGAGGTCGAAGGTCGCTACCTCCACAGGCGCACTCAAATTTCGGGCATCCACGACGTGAAGACGTCCCGGGGTGGCGAAATCTTCCTCACCAACGAAGACGTAGCCCGCACTCGGCCAGTACCATGCGTTGTGGGTCTCTCCGCCCTGCGTGATCACTCGACTCACCTCAACCGGGTTCGATGGTGAGCCGCCCGACACACCACTGCCGACATCGAGGATGATCAGCCCCGCATCCCAGTGCGACAGGAAGGCGAGGCCGTCTCGCACGTAGACATCGTGGAGAAAGCTGGCACCGCCATAGAAGTGGGAGAGCACTGTCGGTTCTCCCACATCACCGACACTGAGAATGCGGAGGCCGCTCGTCGGACTCGTTCCGTCCACCACGAGATAGACTAGACCGCCGTCGATCCAGACGTTGTGCACGCCGGTCTCGAGCGTTGACGTGAACCGGCTCAGGACCGTGGGATGGCGAGGGTCGGTCATGTCCAGGATCGTGACCCCGTTGGCTCCGTCGTTGGAGGCCTCGTGCGTCAGCACGGCGAGCCCGCCGTCACTCCTGATCTTCACGTCATTGAGCACGCGCGCATCAATGATCACCGAGTCGACGACGACCGGTTGCGTGGGGTTCGACAGCCCCCAGACGGTCAGCGCATCACCGTACCGAAATGCTCCGCCGACTTGGCGAGCACTCCAGGACCCCGTGTACACCACGTCATCGTAAACCCAGAGATCCGAGGTGAATCGAAGCGAGTCCACGCCAGCGCCTCGTTCCACGAATGCTCCGGACAGCCCGCGCGGCGTCACCGCAATGTCCAGCGTATCGGCAGCGTCGCCGATCGTCGCCTGGACCCGCGCCGTTCCCGGTTCATACGCGACGAGGCGCCCGTCCTGGGCGATGAGTCCGGCCGACGCCGGCACCACGCGCCAGAGCACGGTTCCGTCGACCGGCTGTCCGAGCGAATCGCGCACCTCCGCGGCGTATGCCGCGACATCACCCTGTCGCACCACCTCGGCCCCCGACACGATCGCAATGGTCCACCCGGGTGGAACCTGCACCTGCTCGCTTCGAAACTCGATTCCCAATCGCGCCGAACCGGTGGGGAACTCCGCCGCCAATTCGACCCGATAGGTACCCGCCGGCAACGCGCCCGTCGAATCAACCACGAGCGTCACCGCTTGCTCCGCCCCCGGGTTGAGGGTCGCGATGTCACTCGGCGAGACAGTCACCGCCGCTTCCGGCACGGCACCACCGGCTTGGTTCTCCACCTGCCCCGCTCGAATCGTGATCGGCCCGACAGCCATGTCCCCGACGTTCCTGAGCGTCACCACAGCCTCGCGCGCGAGGGCAAGCTCGAGCGATGCAGGTTCGAAGACGATGTCCGGCTCGGGATCCGGCGCGGTCGCGTCTGCGCACGAGAGGGCACCGATTGTCCCTGCCAAAAGGGCCACGACTACCGACCGCCGCGCGCTTCCGGTCATTCCGGCCATCCGTGGAAAAGGAACGGTGAACGATCTAGTCCCATTACACCGTCTCAGCGCGTTGGTGCCGCCGGTACGTGGACGACTCCGAGCGTGTACGCGCCAGCCTCCGCCTGCCACCGCACCGACGCATCTGCAAGATCGATCGCGACCACACCGCCCGGGGTTCGCGTGGAACCCTCGAACGTGACGAACGCCAGCCGATCGTCGCCCGATAGCGCGACACCGTGCGGGTGTTCGCCCGCGACAGGCACGCGCGCGCGCTCAGCCATCGACGGCAGATCGATGAGCGACACCGAACCGTCTCGGCGGTTGGCAACCACGAGGGTCGTTCCGTCGGCGGACAGCGCGAGTTGCGCGGGCCCCGCACCAACCGAGAGCGTGCCGATCCGTACACCGTCCGGTGTGAAGACCGCCACGACCCCGGCCCGGTGCAGTGTCACGTACAATCGGTCACCCTCCGGCGACCACACGAGATTCAGCGGTTGGTGCACGGGATCACCCGGTGCCCCCACCGTGTCCCCAACAACGAACCGCCCCCGCTCTTCGCGGGTGTCGACATCCAGCAGCACGAGTTCATCACTCTTGCTGCACGCGATCGCGACGATCGCCCCGTCCGGACTGACCTGCGCGTCGTGCGGAGCAACGCACACGGTGCGCCGGTCGAGGACCTCGAGATCGTGGAGACGAACGACGGCGATCTCGCTCCGGGCGGCCCCGCCGGACCGGTAATAGTCGGGGACAAAGGCCGTTCCTCCGTCGGGCGTGATGCCCACCCGGCCGGCGCCGGCGATCCCCAGGCGTACGCGCCCGACGACCTGATTCGTCGGGAGGGAGAGCTTCCAAAGTGTCGGATCTCCGTGGGAAACCGTGACGTACAGGAACCGTCGATCCGGGGAAACGTCGAGCGCGTGGGGCTCGTCCGTCTCGGCGCGCCGGAGGTCGAACGGCAACCGGTCCTGCAGGATTCCCGTCGCCGCGTCGAGTTGCAGCACCTCATCGGTGAACCCGGACGCGACGTACACACGGCCATCCCCGGCAGCCCTCGTGCATCCGCACAGGACGATTGAACAGAGGACAATGGACTCCATGGTGCGCTGCCGAAGGCGACGCCGAGAAGGGATCATGCGGCAAGGTACGACGGTCGGTCCGCCGCCGGGAGGCCTCGCGCGGTTGGGGCGCCCCTGGAGTGACTACCCGGAAAACCTCTCGCCGCGGGGAGTGCCTGCGCGCACGACGGCGTTATACACTAGCCCGAGCACGGCGCCCGCGACTGCGCCATCCAAGGACGCGTACAACCCGACGACGAACGCGCTGCCGACGCCGTCGGGACCGTGGTATCCGGGATAGATCGAGGCGAATGCCTCGAGGACAGGCGCGCCGTATCCAGGGAACAGAATGTTGCCCATGGCGATGAGGAACAGGCCCCCGCCGAGAAGGACGGCACCCGCGGCAGCGAGCGCCTTCAACTGTAGTGTCATGGTTGGCTTCCCCGTTGCCCCGCGTATATGGCACGAAAAACGCGCCCCGGTCGGGGCGCGCATGTACGATGTTCCAGTTTCTCAGTCCTGGTCCGGCGGCGCCTCGCCGGTCTCTTCACCCCCCCCGGGCCATTCGTATCCTTCGTCGACGTCGTGGTCGCGCAACTCCGCCTCCAGCTTCGCGAGGCGCTGGCGAGGCGCTGGCGCAGCTCGTCGGGTTCGATGGGTACGGCACAAGCTCCGTCTGTTGGCACGGGCACCTCCGTCGGTACATCGTACATGCGTCGGCATGAAGAAATCATGAACCGAGCGTTGCACCTCGGAGCAATGCAAGTCCGGTACCAGCACCCGCGCAGGTGCCGGGATGCTCAACGCAATTCCTGGAAGAAGTCGTGCCCCTTGTCGTCGACCAGGATGAACGCCGGGAAGTCCTCGACCTCGATTCGATAGATCGCCTCCAT
The DNA here is from genome assembly GCA_039586875.1 of Gemmatimonadota bacterium. Classification (GTDB taxonomy): domain Bacteria; phylum Gemmatimonadota; class Gemmatimonadetes; order Gemmatimonadales; family GWC2-71-9; genus JAOTVV01. Next base: position 20,177 of record JBDHJO010000071.1, read on the forward strand.
CCCGAGTTCGGGGTACTCGAGCAGTTCGACCTTCTTGATGTGATCCTGGGCAAGTACCGCCGCGGGCCCGCCGATCGACCCGAGGTAGAATCCCCCGTGTCGCTGACACGACTCCGTCACCTGTGTGCTCCGATTGCCCTTGGCGATCATGATCATCGATCCGCCGAGCGCCTGGAACTGGTCGACGTACGAATCCATGCGACCCGCCGTGGTGGGTCCAAAGGACCCGGACGCCATGCCGGTCGGCGTCTTCGCCGGCCCGGCGTAATACACGGGATGATCCTTCAGGTACTGCGGCATCTCCTCACCCCGATCGAGCCGTTCCTTGATCTTCGCGTGCGCGATATCGCGTGCGACGATCATCGTGCCCGTGAGGGAGAGGCGTGTCTGGACGGGGTGCTTCGACAGCTCGGCCAGAATCTCGGGCATCGGTCGGTTCAGGTCGATCGCCACGATGCCGTGCTCCGCCTTGCCGCGGTACCGCTCCGGGATGAACCGGCCAGGGTCGGGTTCGAGCTCCTCGACCCACAACCCGTCTCGCGTGATCTTGGCCTTCACGTTGCGGTGGGCTGAGCAGGACACTCCCATCCCGATCGGGCACGACGCCCCATGCCGGGGGAGGCGAACCACCCGCACGTCGAGCGCGAAGTACTTGCCGCCAAACTGCGCGCCGATCCCCGTCCCCTGCGCCGCCTTCAGCAACTGTGCCTCCAGATCGGGATCCCGGAACGCTCGCCCGAGATCATCGCCGTCCGTCGGCAGCCCGTCGAGGTACCCCGTCGTCGCAAGCTTCACCGTCTTGAGGGTCGCCTCGGCCGACGTCCCACCGATCACGAACGCCAGGTGATACGGCGGGCATGCCGCCGTACCGAGCGTCTTCATCTTCTCGGTCAGGAACGCGACCAAGCGTTCCTCAGTCAGTACCGCTTTGGTCTCCTGAAAGAGGTACGTCTTGTTTGCTGACCCACCGCCCTTGGCAATGAAGAGGAACTGGTACTCCATGCCGTCCGTGGCGTGGATGTCGATCTGTGCCGGAAGGTTGGTCCCCGAGTTCTGCTCCTCGAACACCGTGAGGGGCACCGTCTGGGAGTACCGGAGGTTCTCGGTGTTGTACGTCTCGTAGATGCCGCGTGAGAGCGCCTCGGCGTCGCCCCCGCCGGTCCACACTTGGGCACCCTTCTTGGCGAAAACAGTTGCCGTTCCCGTATCCTGGCAGAACGGCAGGACTCCGCGTGCCGACACTTCGGCGTTCCGCAGCATGGCCAGCGCGACACCGCGGTCGTTCTCACTCGCTTCAGGGTCATCGAGGATCGCCGCGACCTGTTCCAGGTGGGGGGTGCGGAGCAGAAATGCCGCATCCCGCATCGCCGCGCGAGCCAACAGCGTGAGAGCCTCGCGCTCGACCTGCAGCACCTCAGCACCATCGAAGTCAGCGACCGTGACATGGGCATCGGTGAGATGCCGGTAATGCGTCGCATCCGGCGCCAGCGGAAACGGATCCTGGTATCGGAACTCGGTCATGTTGGTCCTCAGAGGAGAATCATGCGCCGGGCAGCGCACCGTTGGGGTTACGTCACCCGGCCCGTCACGATCGTCAGCGATAGCGCGAGGATGGGAATATCACCGAGAGGACACCCCCGACACCACCGGGGCTCCCGTGCGGCCCCGGCGCATGCGTCGGCTGCACCCGGTGGCGCCCGACCCGGGTCCGAACGAGGCGGCACCGCACCCAGCGTGGTCGCCGGTTCGTCAGATGCCGCCGTACCTCGGGTCCTTCTTCGCCAACTCCAACACCCGAGTCAGCGCGTGCACGAGCTCCCGGACCTCCGGCGACTTGCGATTGAGCTCGACCCAGATCTGGCGCCGAGCTGGCAAGTCCCAAGACGTCTTCGCGCCCCCGACCATGACGCAATCCATCCGTTCCTTGACCGGCCCCACGGCCCCGAGCGTGATCGTCATGTTCCCACCGCGGTCTCGTGACATGACGGCACCTTCGTCGACGTCGGTCAGGGCGACCTCGTACACGTTCGAGAAGCGATTGCCGCTCTTGGTCTTGTTGATCAGGACACGCAACGTGCCCTTCGCAAGCTGGACCTCGGAGACGGTGGTCTGACCTTCATTGTCCGTGAACTGTGCGGCGGCGAGCGTCCGATTCACATACGCCAGGGTGCTGTCCAACTCCGTTTGCTGCGCCACGGCCCCGGTTGTGATCGCTGCGATGAGGACCGATCCGGCGACCAACCCCATTGCTCGCATCGTGCCCACTCCTGTTGAAGCAAGCTCTCCCTCACAATGCAATCTGCCCCGCGAGGGTAAAGTCTCCGTGAAATGGTCGTGAAATGCCGCGGCCAGCGTCGTTACGGCATGACCGCAAGCGACGGCGCGGTTGCCAACGACTCGACGAGCCGTGCCGTGAGCTCCGCAATTGCAAGGAGACCGTCTCGGTTGATCAGGGGAGGATCGTCAGCCGGGGTGTGGTACTCGGCGTGCAACCCTGTGAAGAGATGCACCGCCGGGCGACCGGCCGACAGGAAGCACACGTGATCGCTTCCCCCCTTGAATGCATCTTGATCCACCTCCACCGGCAGGCCACCCGTGTTGGCGTCGCGAATGTGGTCGGCCCACCACGGGGCGGACCCCGCCGCTCGGACCTGCAGGGATGTCTGAAGGCGACCAACCATGTCGAGATTCACCATGGCCGCGGTGTCGGTAAGCGAGACCATTCCCGAACCGCAGAAGAAGTGCGATCCCACCAACCCGATCTCCTCGGCGCCGAAGCCGACGAACGCGAGCGACCGACGCGGGCCCGGGACGGCGCCGGCCACGAACCGCTCCCGCAGGTACCGCGCGACCTCGAGGAGGACCGCAGTGCCCGAGGCGTTGTCATCCGCCCCGTTGTAGACATGCAGGCTGCTGTCGGGCTCGAGCAACCAGCCGACGTGATCGTAATGCGCCCCGACCACCACCCACTCCTCGCT
>JBDHJO010000072.1:0-15221 GCA_039586875.1 Gemmatimonadota bacterium
GACACCAGCCCGCAGCCGCCATCCGCGTGAATCGATCGTCGACTTGATCAGCGCGTACCGGACGACGCGCTCGACCTCGAGATCGTCCTCGACGACGCCGAGTACATAATCCCGTCCAACGTCGGCGAGCCGAAAACCCGCTGGGCCGCTGACGACGCCGAGCAGTTGACCGTCGCGATCGAAGACCGACCACCGCGGGACGTCGTCCCCGGGTCGCCGGAACTCCCCGATCCACAGGTTGCCGTCGGGATCGTGCGTGAAGTTCGAGGTGTAGGCCGGCATCGAGTCGGCGACCGGGCGGCTCATCTGCGCATCCACGAATCCGCTGGGCAGATTGGCCTCCCCAATTTGCGCCCGAAGCCGCGCCAGCGCGGAATCGACATCCGCCGGGGTCACCGGCAGCCGCGCCTGTTGCGTCCGCAGGATCCGCTGCAACGTGCCGTCGAGCCCGTACTCCTTCACTTCGTAGCTCGTCGCATGGCCAACCGTGATGCGGTCGTCCACGACGCCGATCGCGGTCGTGGGCCCATAGTGGGGCGGCATCGGCAGGCGTACGCTCCTGCCGCCGAACTCGACATTCTGCACATGCAGGATCTGCCCGGGCACCGTGAGCACCGTGTCCCACACGGCTCCGTTGTCGGTAATGCGAAGCAGAATAATGCTGTCGCGCATCTCGCCCAGCGGGAGGTCGGTTGGGGGGCCAAACGGGCGACTGGAGATGCGAGCAAGATAGGCGTCGGCACCGAGGTACCCGATGACCACCGGAAGCACAGGTTGCCCACCGGTGAGCAGGTTGCGATCTCGCACGTGCTCCGCGTTCGGCGCGACGATCGAAACCCGGCGCTGCATGAAGTCGTACACGAGCAGCGAATCCCCAGGCAGGCGGAGGAGCATCCCCATGCCGGTGAACTCCCCCGGCCCACTGCCCTCCCGTCCTACCGATGCCAGGTGCCGACCTTCCGCGTCAAAGAACCGAACCTCGTGTGCGCCCCCAACCGCCACGACGATCCGACCGTCGCTCAACTGCGCGGCGCCGACGACGCGGAAGAGCTCGTAGGCCGCCTCGCCCTCAATGACCCCGATCGCCACGGTGGGTTCGGCCGAGAGACGCCAGCCGGTGGCGTCAGTCCACGTCGGTCCGGCGCTCTCCACGATCGTGATCCCAACACTGTCGCGGGTCGTGGCATCCGGGGCCGCGTCCGGTGCTCCCGCACCGCACCCCACCACCGCGACGCCGACCACCAGCATGAGCCATCGCATGTGCGCTCCCCTCCCGTGCGCCCGAGCACCCGGGATCGACGCAGCACAGGCCGGGTGCCTGCCATGAACGTCGTCCCGGGGCCACAACTCCTCAGGTCCGATAAGATGGAGTGCTGAGCGTACCGGTACAAGGAAACCCGTCCCCAGGCGGGGCTTTCCGGCGCACGGTCTCAGAATGTCACAACTCGGGGCCTTCGGGTGTCTCTCCGGCGAGCAGGATTTTGACACGAGAACCTGATGAGGTGGATCCATGCGAGTGATACGGAGGACCCTGGCGGCGTTGACCGCTCTTCCGGTGCTGTTCGCCGTCGGCGCATGCACGGACACGACCGACGGTCTCGACCCTGAGGCCGCACGCGTGACCGTGTTGCTGACGGACGCGCCGGCGAACGTCTTCGAATCGGCCGTCGTCGAGATCGGCGCGGTCGAGCTCGTGCTCGGCGACGGGGAGGGACCCGTACAGGTCACCGACTATGCGGGCGAGTTCGACCTCTTGGATCTTCAGAATGGCGTGACGGCAGCGCTTGGGACCCTGGAGATCGAGCCGGGTTTCTACCGCCAGCTCCGACTGCACGTGCTGGACGCCGAAGTCACCCTGCACGACACCCTCTACTTCCGCGACGGAGAACAGACCAAGAAGCTCAAGATTCCGTCCGGTGCACAGTCGGGTATCAAGATCAACCTGGGGTATGGCAGTGGCGACGGCGACAGCGTCGAATCGGGCATTGACATCGTCCCCGGCGAGACCATCATCGTGGTGGACTTCGACGTCTCGCAGAACTTCCGGCTGCAGGGCAGCTTGAAGGGTGCAGGCGGGTTTCACGGTGTGATCTTCACGCCGATGCTGCGGGCTACCGTCGTGGACGTTGCGGCGTCAATCAGCGGCGTCGTTTCGGACGTGGACACGGGTGATCCGATCGAGGGGGCCACGGTGCGCGGCTTGCTCCAGAGCACCGATGTTCCGCCCGAGTTGGAAACGCCCGACGTCACAGCGCTCACGGACGTCGACGGTGTCTACAAGCTGTGGTACCTCGCACCCGGCACGTACGAGGTGTCGGTCGACGACTTCACCGCCGACCCGCAGACCGTGACGGTCGGGGTGGCCGAGGATGTTGAGGACATCGATTTCAGCGGCACGTTCTGACGACCCGGCTTCGCTCGGTCCCGGTGCCGTGCCGCGAACCGTGGGGGTGCGGACGGCACCCGGGCGAGGCCGGGCCACGGGCGAACTCGCTACGTGGAACGCTTTGGAGAGTACGCAACGAGTCTCTGTCGGGACGCGGACATCGCAGCCGACGCCATGCAGGAGGCATTCATTCGCGCCTACGATCGCCTGTCGACACTCAAGGATCCCGATCAATTCGGTGCATGGTTCTTCCGGATCTTGACGAACCAGTGCCACAACCATCGGGATCGTCGGCGCAGTTACGTGCCCTTGGACACCGTGGCTGTCAGTGGAGGCCGCACGCCGGACCAGGACCTGACGGCGGCGGAGGCCAAACGGGCGATCGATGCGGCGCTGGATCGGCTGACGCCCGACCTGCGAGAGACATTCGTACTCCGAGAGATCGAGGGGCGACCGTACTCGGAGATTGCCGCCCTACAGGACACGGGGGAGGCGGCGTTGCGTAAACGGGTCGAGCGCGCGAAGGAGATCGTTCGCGCCGCCCTGGAGGAGGATGCATGACCGAGCATGACGACACGCGATACGAGCGCATGCTCGCGGCGTACCGCGACGGCCTGCGGCCGCCGGGGGACGAGGTGCGGCAGCGTGTCATGACCGAGCTTGCCGGCCGCCGGCAGGGCGCAGCGGAACGGGCATGGTGGCGGTGGTTCGTGCAGCCGCACACGGTGCGCGTCCGGCCGATGCTCGCCGCCGCGGCACTGGTGATCGTCGTTGGGTTGTCGGCGTCGGTGAGTCAACTGCTCGTCGACGGCAACGGGGCGGCGATCCCCGAAGGGACCGTGCTGGTCCAGTTCGAGTTGGAATTCCCGCAGGCCGAGACCGTCGCGCTTGCCGGTTCCTTCAACGATTGGAACGACAGCGCGACGCAATTCACACGACACGAGGGCTCGGGCGTGTGGTCGGTGACGATCCCGCTCCCGCCCGGTCGGCACGAGTACCTGTTCGTGGTCAACGGTGAGCAGTGGGTCCCTGACCCGCGGGCGCACGCGGCGGTCGACGACGGGTTCGGGAATCTCAACAGCATGATCGTCGTCGGTCCGAGGGGGGTGGTCCGATCATGAAGCGCATGTGGGCACTGGCGATCGCCATCACTGTGCTTGGCCAGGCAGCGGTCGCCCAGGACGGGGATGTCGTCTCCCGACTTCGCGCGGCGGGTGCCGACCCGCAATTCGCCGAACGGGTCGGCGAGATCGTGACGGCAGCACGAGATGAAGGACTGCCGACCGGCCCGATCGAAGAGAAGGCCATCGAGGGGTGGGCCAAGCGACACCGCGTGCCGCCCGAGCGCGTCACGGCCGTCCTCGAGCAGGTGCGGCTGCGGTTGCGTGAAGCGCATCAGATCATGGTGGAGTCGCGCGTCGAGCTGCGCGAGCGGCACGGCGAGACGGTCGCCGCGGCCGCGGAGGCGCTCGGCCGGAACATGACGCGCGAGCAGGTCCGCGAGCTCGTGCAGGCCGCCCCAACGCCGGAAGCCGCCGCGGCCGGACTCACGGTCGCTGCGTCTTTGGTGGCGCAGGGACTCGAGGCGGGAGCGGCCGTGTACGCCGTGCGCACTCAGCTTCGCGCCGGCGGTCCGCCGGAGCGCGTGTACGAGTTGCCGTCGGCGATGGCCGACATGCGCGCTCGCGGCGCCACGCTCAGTGACGTGGCGGGGCAGATCATGCAGGGCGGCGGATTGCCGATGCCAGGTGGGGCCGGCGCCGGTGCCGGAACGGGCTCGGGTCCCAATCGGCCGTCGGTGCTGCCACCGTCCCGCAACCCGACCGACCCGGCGGGGCAGCCCGGCGGCAACCAACAGCCCGGTGGTCAGGGCAAGAAGAACCAGGGAGGTAACGGCTAACGCCTCCTCCGGTAGGACGCGACGCACGAACCGTCCCGTCGCCCGCACTCCGTGGACGACGGGTCGGTGTTATTGTGGTGAAGGGGTGGCAACCTTGCACAACGGGTGGTGGCGGTGGCGCGCGCGCGTGAGCGGAAACCGGAGATGATGTCGAGCACCCCACCCTGGCCCGTGCTCATTGTCGTTGCCGCGCTGGTCGGCTCACCGACCTCGTCGGCCCATGCGCAGGAGGCCTCGCTGTACGCGGGGGCCGCGCATGCGGAATACGCAGACTCGCTCTCGGGCACCGCTGGTACCGCTTCGCTTCGACTCCGTAGTTACCGGCCCCTCACGGCATTCGATCTCCAGGGTAGCCTGTCGCAGTTCACGACCGGCGAGTGGGCTGCCCACGCCGGCGGGAGTCTGACCCAGTTCTGGCGCGTGTCGAGCGTCGTGGCGGCCGGTTTGAGCGCATCCGGGAGTTACGCCGACTACGAGGGCGGGCCGTGGAGCGGATTCGGCGCTGCCGGGCCGATGCTCGCCTTCTCCGGCCGTTCGTTTCTGCTCACGGTCGGCGCCTCCGGCGGTCGCACCCGCGCGATCGACGAAACGACCTTCGGAACGATCGCGAGCGCTGTCCGCGGTCGGTTCGTACCGATCGGCGGCGTTACCCTCGACGCCGGATGGTTCGGCACCAGGGCCCGCGACACCCTCGCCTTCGCGGATGTGACCGCAGGTATCACCTGGCATCCCGGTGCGCTCCTGGTCGCGGCGAGTGGCGGACTGCGGATGGGCGATCTCAGTGACGATCCCTGGGCCCAGGTACGAATGGAAATGACGCTGACACCCCAAGTCCGCCTCGAGGCGGCCGCGGGTCGGTACCCCCGAGACCTGACCGGATTCACGGATGGGCTCTTTTTGCAGGGAGGTCTCCGCCTCGCGTTCGGAGCAGCGTCCCCAGCCCGGCCTCTGCTACCCGCGTCACCCGTCGACATCGAACGCGTGGATGACGGGCGGGTCCGCCTCACGCTGCAATTCGCGGCTACGCCAACCGAGCTCGCCATTGCCGGCGGTTTCTCGGCGTGGGAGCCGGTGCCGCTGCAGCGCCAGCCCGACGGGACCTGGACGGTGATGCTCGCGCTGGAATCCGGCGTGCACACCTATGCCCTGATCGCTGACGGGGTGTGGACCCTGCCCGACGGCGCCGACGGCATCGAGGACGATTTCGGCGGCCAGGTGGGCGTGCTCGTCGTACAACCTCGCTGAACCGGCGCAGGCATGCGGAAGCTCGGCGGGAGACGATCGAGCCTGCATCGCCCCGCCGCCGAGGCTTCGCGTGGTCACATCAGACCGTCACTCCCGAATCTCGACCGTCTCGCAGCCCTCGAACGCCGTGTTGTCCTGCGTCATGCCCGTGAGGCATGTCTCCCAAATGCCGAGCGGCAGTGTCGTGGGATCGAAATGGAACACGAGATAGTCGACGATCCCGTCGTCATCCAGGTCCTTGAGGTGCGAGGTAAAGGCCAGCGGCCGCATCAACTCGTGAACGGGCGCGAGCGGCACAAACTCGTCCAGCCCCGTTACGGCAAAGCCGACCGTATTGGGCATGACGGTCTCCACGTCGAACTCCTCGGCCGGGAAGAGTGCGACGGCAACCGGATTCTGGTCCTTCACGATCACTCCGCCGTTCTCGCCAATCGCCTCCGGCTTGACGTCGATCACCACTGCGAGCACGTCGGTCGGGTAGTTCCCGTGCCCCTTCCCCATCGCGGCACCATCCAGCCCGGTGGGGGCCGGCGACTCCGCACACCCGAGCATTGCGACTACCGCCGCTGCGAGCGCGTATCGGATCAGCTGCTTCATGGATTCCTCCACACGGCACGCGCCCCACTCAGTGACAAGACGGCACCGGTGGCTATGCGGTAACGCATCCTCGTCCCGCAGGATGCGCGAAGACTGACTGGCGCACTCCGGATCTCCGCCCGATGTCACAACCCGTCCCCGTTCCGTGTCTCTGCATTGATCACGCAACACGGCGGGGCGAGTTGTGACGGTGATCGTCACCCGGACCTGGTGACCGTTATGCAACACCCAATCCCGTTTTCGGACGAGCTCTTGGTGGAACGATCGCTGTCCGGCGACCAGGCATCGTACGGACAGTTGGTGGAGCGCTACGGCGAGCGGTTTCAGCGGTACGCCACGTCGATCTGCTCCGATGCCGACCTGGCATCAGATTGTCTCCAAGACGCCTTCATCCGCGCCTACGGCGCGTTGCCGCGCTGCCGCGATCCCCAACGCTTTCGGTCGTGGTTCTTCCGGATTCTCACCAACACCTGCCACGACGCCTGCGCACGTCCGCACCCGAGTGTCAACGTCGAGTGCCTCGAGATTCCTGCGCCCGAGCGCCCGGAGGAAGTGCTCGAGCAACGGGAACTGGCGGCCCTCATCGAGCAGGCCCTCGAGGGCCTGACGCCGCCACAGCGGGAAGCCTTCGTGCTGCGGTATGTGGAGGGATACACCTACGAAGAAATAGCCGAACTCACCCACACGACGATCGACGCACTGAAGATGCGGGTGCACCGCGCCCGCAAGGTGCTGCAGTCCACCCTGCAGGACGAGTACGCCCAACCCGTCGGCCGATAGAGGAGGCGGCATACAAATCGGGGCGGTGCCTCACTCACCGCCCCGGTTGGTGCAAGCCCCACCTCGTTTCGCATTACTTCACCGTCACAACCTCGCAGCCGCTGAACGGCACTCCATCCGCCAGGCCCGTGAGGCAGGCCTCGAACTCCCCGTCATCCAACCCCCAGGGATCGAAGTGGAAGACCAGGTAGTCGACCTCACCGTCCGGCAGCTCCACTGGAAACACGTCCTTGAGGTGTGACGCGAAGGCCGCCGGCTTGGTCAGGTCGTGCTGCAGTGTCATGGTGGCTTCGCCGATGGTCAACACCACGGTGCTCGGATCCACGGTCTCGATGTCGATCGGGTTGTCGGCAAGCAGCGCCACCGCCAATCGGTTGTTCGGTTTGACGGTGATCTCTCCGGTATTGACGGCTTCGGGTTTGACGTCGATTTGCACCGCGATCGGATCCTCGAGCGCGGTGACGGCGAAGGCAGCGGCCGGCCCCGTGCCGTCCGGCGCCGCCGTCGGCAGTCCATCGGCGCAACCGATCACTGTCATCAACGCAGCTGCGAGCCCAAGATGCAACAGGCGTTTCATAACGACCTCCCGGTCTTCACCGCCCTGCTCAGCTAGTAGACGCCGGTTCGTCGCCGCACGTAACGGGCCTCACCCGATGTCCTTCCTCGGCATCGGCACGCCGTGCATTCGGCGGAGCCGTCGATACAGCGTGCGCCGGTCGATACCAAGGAGGCGTGCTGCCTGGTTGCGGTTACCGGCGGTGTGCCGCAGTACGGTGCGAATGTACTCGTCCTCGAGCCGCCGAAGGCTCCACGCCTCGTGCAGCGGCCGCCGCCACGACATGTCGGTCGGCGCTTGCGACTGGTCGTGCAGAGTGGCTGACATCCTGCCGTCTCCTGCGTCGGACTCCCCGCTCTACGCAAGAGACGGTACAGCGGCGCATTCGGTAACGGCGTCAGCCCGGCGTGTCGTGCTCGAGTGCACGCACCTTGCGGTAGAGGGTGCGACGGTCGATCCCGAGGATGCGTGCGGCCATGTTGCGGTTGCCGTTCGTGGTGGCCAGTACCTGGCGGATGTACTCGCCCTCGACCCGCTGGAGGGGCCATCGATCCAGCACGAAGTTCGCGAGCCCCGATCCGCCGGCGCGGCCGTCGCGCTCGCCAATCTGGACCTGGAGCGTGGGCCTGCCCTGCGACACGATCACTGCGCGTTCCATGGTATTGCGCAGCTCCCGGACATTGCCCGGCCACGGATGGTGCATCAGGTTATCCATGGTCTCGCCTTGAATCGGAGGGCACGTCAAGCCCGACGCCTCGGCGAACTGTCGACTGAACATCTCCGCGAGCACCGGGACATCAGACGGTCGATCGCGGAGCGGTGGGATGTGGATGGGAAAGACGTTGAGCCGATAGAAGAGGTCATCGCGAAACGTCCCGTCGTCGGTCATCTCGCGGAGATTCGCGTTGGACGCGGCCACCAGACGGAAGTCGACCGGCAGGTCGTGCTGGGCCCCGATCCGCTGCACCGTGCGCTCTTCCACCGTCCGCAGCAACTTGGCCTGCATTGCTGGGGCCAGCGTCTCGATCTCGTCGAGGAAGACCGTTCCGCCGGTGGCGTTTTCGATCAAGCCTCGGTGGGATGCCACGGCACCCGTGAAGCTCCCCTTCACATGCCCGAAGAGTTCGGACTCGAGCAGGGTTTCCGGCAGAGCCGAACAGCTGACCGGCACGAACGGGTACGACTTCCGAGGGGAGGCGTGGTGGATCGCGCGAGCAACCAGTTCCTTGCCCGTACCGGTTTCGCCCGTTACCAAAACGGAGGCAATCGTGGGCGCCACCTGGTCGATCAGCTGCACCACCCGCCGCATGGCCGACGACGATCCCAACAGCCCGAATCGGGGCGCCGCCTCCGTGCGCAGGTGGGCAACCTCATAACGCAACGACCGCCCATTCAGTGCGCGCTGCACCTTAAGTCGCAACACTTCCGTGTTCACCGGCTTCTTCAGGTAGTCTATCGCCCCGAGGCGCATGGCTTGGACGGCGGTCTCGAAGTGCGCATCATCGGTGAGCACAAGGAACTCCGCCGCGACCTGTCGGGCACGCGCCTGGGCCAGCGTGTACAGCCCTTCCGTGCCCGGCTTGCAGGTGCAGAGCACGACGGCGTCGAACACTTCGTGCTCCAGCAGCTCCAGCGCCGGGGCACCGCAGAAAGAAGTGGTAACGTTGAATTCGTAGGGGAGTAATTCGTTTTCCAGCCGGCGCAATTCGCCTGCGTCGTCGTCGACAATGAGGACGAGCGGAGCCACTGACGCGCCTTCGGATTTGCGCACCATCGCAGGCCCACACGAGCGAAGCGGCGGGGAGCCTGCTCCAATCTTGCACCGCATGCGCCCGCTGGCAAGACGGCACACGCCGGCACCGGACATAAGCGCGACACCGTATCGGCTGCCGAAGTCGCATTCCGTCTCGTGTCGATTCCCGCCACTCGCATTCATCTATGTGCTTTACTCTCGACACCACAACACGTTGGCGGTGCTGACGCTCACCTAACGCCCCGCGCACGGCCCTTGCCTCTGTCGTTCGCACCCCCATGGAACACGCAAACACGACGGAGGGCAAAATGTCACATCTCAAACGCTGTGCGTTGGCGGTGGTCGCGCTGGCCGTCGCCCTCGGCACGGCCGCGTGTACGGACGACGCGGCCATCACGGACCCCGCGATGTTTGCCAGGCCCGCACCCGAGGGCGCCGGCAACCGCTTGTCCTTCCCGGTGATCTGGGCTGAAGGCGTCACCAAGGTACTCCCCGGCACACCAGGGATGATCCCGGAGTTGGGCGGAGCATGGTGGTACCAATGGGGCACGAACGGAACGGATCCGAACGTGACGCCCGCGAGCTGTCCACCCGATCCGGACGACGAGGCGTTCTGTGACGACGGACTGGCGGGCACCGTGGGACCGCTGCCCGGCAGCACGCCGGCTAGCAGTCCGCTTCCCCTGGCGAAAGCCTACCTGCAGAAGGACGCCTTGAATACCTGGCAGGCGGAGGCCATCACGGCAACCGCCCCGGTGAACGTAGATCTGATCGACTGGGGCGACAATCTCGAGTCCGTCGATTGGTATACGCGGTCGCAGGTGCGGACGGAGGTCGTCCTGTTCGAGGACGATGCCCTCGGGGATGCCGAAGGTGTATTCCCGATGCGGGGCTACGGCATGCGGCACACGTCGGGGTGGGGAATCAGCGAGGTGCATGGCCTCACCTTCCTCCTCGGCGAGGTACAGGCTGTCGAGGAACTCGCAAGCACCCAGGCGACCGTCTTCTCCCCGTGCGCGCGCCTGACGATCCAACTGCTGTTGGTGGATCGGACTGATGCCGCGCTTGCCGATCTCATCTGGGTGCCGCAACAGGGATGGGCGGAGCCGGAGGGGTACGAAGGCGACTTGGTCAACCCACCGATCTTCAACAAGGTCGTGTACGAGGCCGGCGACGGTCCCGGCTATTACAACGCCGAGATCAACGTGAAGGGCAAGATCATCTACGGGTACACGTGGAATGTGCGGAAGCTGCACGACACCGCCCTGAACAACAAGGGCGCGGGCGACTACCGCGCCACGTTCAGCTTTGATGCGACCTGCCCCACTCTGGCCCTCAACACGTTCTTCGCCGAGGGAACCACGGAGATCATCAGGCCGGCTGAGGAGGAGGAAAGTGCCGTGGCGGCCGCGGCGGAGGAAGAGCCGGTCGGCGGTGGTGCCTGGCCTGAAATCAGCTTCGACAACAACCTCACCTACATCGACATCCGCATCCTCGAACGAGGTGGCGGTGGCGGTGGCGGCGGTGGTGGTCCCCCGAGCGGCGGTGGAAAACCCGGCGGCGGGGGCGGTCCCGGCGGGGGCGGCAACCACTGACCCGGACAGCTGCGCGAATGTTGACCGAAGACTTGGGGAGCACCCCCGGGGGGTGCTCCCCGCACCGGGCGAGGGGCACCGCCCGGTCGATGCACTGAGCACCGGCACTTCTGCAGGGAGTCGATCATGAAGAGCGAGCAGGGCGGCAACCGATGGCGAGGTGTGCGGTCGCTCGCGTTAAGCGTGGGCGTCTGCTTCTTCGCCGGCTGTGCCATGGACGCCGTCACCGGCACCGGTGACGAACAGCCCCTCTTCGCAGCCAATGCTGCGAATACCACGAAAGCGACGGGACTGGTCGAGATCATCTGGCCGAAGAGCCTGAAGCAGGAGGTTCCCGAGGGCGAGGAGAAGCTCGCCTTCGTCGAGCTCACGGCGTTTCCCGCCACCGCCGACAACCCAGTGCGCGGGAGTTTCACGTTCCGCGTCCTCAATCTGGACTCGACGCTCCACCGCGAGATCGTGGCCGAGCTCACCGGCGTTGTCGTCGATCCGGACGTCCGGAAGTCGTGGTACGTCGGCACGGTGGTCTCGGACGAGCGGATCTGCAGCGGCGGGTGCGGCGGCCATGACGACGGCGGCACCCATGACGATGGCGGCTGCTCACACGACGACGGTGGCACCGACGACGGCGGCTGCTCGCACGACGATGGTGGCACCGACGACGGTGGCTGCTCGCACGATGATGGCGGCACCGACGACGGCAGCACGCACGACGACGGGGGCTGCAGCGGCGGCGGCAGTGACGGCGGTATGGGCGGCCCCGGCGGCGACACGGGCGGCCCCGGCGGCGACTCCCACGATGACGGGGGCTGCTCGCACGACGACGGTGGCACCGACGACGGCGGCTGCTCGCATGACGACGGCGGGACGGACGACGGCGGCTGCTCGCACGACGATGGCGGCACCGACGACGGCGGCTGCTCGCACGACGATGGCAGCACCGACGACGGCGGCTGCAGCGGGGGCGGAAGCTCCGGCGGGCATGGCCAGTATCACGTTTCCGGCAAGGACCCGCGCGTCGGTCAGATCATCGTCGGGAAGCTGCACGACGGCGGGACGCCGGGCGTCGACAACGACGGCATCACGTGGAAATGGTTCCACCCGGACAACCCGAACCTGCCGTCCATCGAGAACACGGCGGATTGGCCCCACCTGTGCAAGAAGTGGATCATCGGTGGGAATCTGACGATACACCCGAAGCCGTAGGCGGGCTTCGGCAACGCGGGGAGTTGCCCGACTCGGTGGGGCCGCTCGACGGTTCAATGGGGAATCGCGAGCACCGAACCTTCGCCCTGCTCAGCCCCACCGAGCGGGCCTGTCCCCTGAAGGCATAGACGCCGGCACTGCGGCAGGGCGGTGCCGGCGTCACTGTGTTCGCGCGGGTCTGTGTTGGATTACGACTACACGGCGTTCGGTGGCTACCGCCCGAGGAGGCGGAAGCTCCATCCGACGCCGACGGCGAAATCGGCCGCCGTCTCGCTGAGCCCCACCATCGCATTCACGTTGATCGTCCACACACGGCCGAGCACGACGACGCCTCCTCCCACGGAGTAGAATGCTGGGAAGCCCTCGATCGACGACTGTCCGGCGGTGCCCGAAAGGATCCAGCCCCAGCGGCGCCCGAGTAGTCCCGAGCACGACCCACTGACGACCAGTGGGTTCTGCAGCGCGAGGCCGGACGGCTCTCCCATCTGCCAGTAGCTGACGTCCACCGATGCGAAGGTCGTCCCCGTCAATCGCTGGGAGGCGGTGACGCCGAATCCCACATCCCACCGGCCGGTGCCGAAGTTCACACTGTCCGTGACCGGCATCTTCGCAGTGACACGTATCCCCAGTGCCGTACCGGCCGCGGGGACCAGGTTGACTGCGATCTGCCCGACGGGATCACCGAGATAGATGCGCCGGTCCAGCGGTTGGACCGCACGCGCCTCGGCCGGCGTTGCGCTCGCGGACAGCATCGCAGCGGGCCGTCCTTGCCCCGAGGCAGAGTCCCGGTAGGCAGACGGCACCTCCGTGTCCCGATCGGCTGGCGTCGAAGCATCGACCCCGGTCTCCACGTGCACGGGGGTTTGCAGGTAGGCGGGCACGATCGCCCGGATGGAGACGCGGCCGAACTCGAGCGCCAGCCCGTTCGACCAGGCCCAACTCGTCGTGGGGGTGGCCAGCGTGTACGTCCCGTTGCTCAGGCCGACGTTGCCTTCGTACCGGAGTGCCTGGGCCGCCAGCGGCGATCCAGGCACTCCGCCCAACACGCATGTCACGACAAGGATACCGACTACGGACGCGCAACCTGCTCCAACGCGATGCGCGCCTGTTCCATCTCCTGCACCATGGTCCGTAGACGCTCCTGCAGGCGCTCCATGGCCTGCGCCTGCTCGCCGTCCCCCCCACCATCCTGCTGCAGTTGCAGCTGCGTCATCTGCCGCAGCATGGTCTGCAGCCGGTCGCCGACCTCTTCCATCTGCTGGCCGGTTTCCTGGTACTCCGTCCGGACCCGTGCCTGCTGCATCGTCCGGTTCGTCGCGCGAATCTGGGCCAGTACCTGGTCGAGCTGCTGCTGCGTCTCGCGCAGTTGCTCCATCTGCCGCTGTTGCTGGCGCAGGCGCTCCTGCTGCTGGAGCTGCTGTCCCTGCGCCTGCTGTTGCTGTTGCGCCTGTTGCTGCAACTGCTGCTGCTGACGTTGACGTTCCTGTTGTTGCAGCTGTTGTTGTTGTTGCTGTTGCTGCTGTTGCTGCAGGCGTCGCTGCGCCTCCTGCTGCTGCCGTTGCTGCTCCTGTTGCTGCTGCTGCGCCTGCGCCTGCATCGCCATCGGCACTGCGATCAGCATTCCCAGCAGCGTGAGTGTATAGCGTCTCATGGCTGCCTCGTTGCGAATGGGTCCACGGTTCGATCGGTTCCACCGTCTCCTCCCACTCCATAGACCCCGAACCCCCGCTCGCTGTGACGCCCGCCGTATCCTCGGTCCGGTACACGAACGCGACCGGTGGTTCCCCCACGCTGTTCCGCCTTGGCACAGGGGGGCAAAGTGCCCCACCCACCTCGCCGCATCGAACTCCATGCGATGACACGAGTTGAACGGAGCGCCCGCGTTCTCGTCCCGAGCACGGAAGTTGCCCGTTGGCCTCGCACCCCCACGGACCACGCATCACGACGGAGGGGCGAAATGTCACACCTCAAACGCTGCGCCATCGCGGGCATCGGGCTCGCGGTCGCGCTGGGCACGACGGCCTGCACGGACAGGTCGTCCATCACCGATCCCGTCAACATTGAAGCGAAGGCGGAGGACCCGGGCGGCGGCGGCCATGAACCGGGCGCCACCAACAACCTGTCGGTGCCGCTGATCAACATCGGCGGAGGCTGGACGGGTGTCAGTTGCACGGAGGGGATCGATTTCGTCGATCCCACCGGACAACAGGTCTACACCGGCTACGACGCCGCGACCGGTTACTACTATGTCCAGGGGTTGAACACCTGGCAGGCCGAGTGCGAGAACGCTGCATCGGCGTCGGCCGGGGCCTACTGGGGCGACAACCTCTCGGGTGACGCGAAGCTCAAGGTCAACATCCCGATCCGGGTGG
The DNA here is from genome assembly GCA_039586875.1 of Gemmatimonadota bacterium. GTDB lineage: Bacteria > Gemmatimonadota > Gemmatimonadetes > Gemmatimonadales > GWC2-71-9 > JAOTVV01. The sequence continues at coordinate 14,391 of JBDHJO010000072.1, forward strand.
AGATCGGACTGGAAACCGAACTCGCTGAAGGCGTAACGATGCCGGGATTCGTGGTGACCAAGCTGGAGAACACGCTCGATCGACTGTCCGCCTACGGGACCTTGGCCACATGCGACGAGTTTGGCCAGAACTGCTCCGCCACCGTGACGAACTTCAACAGCGTGCGCGTCTTCGACAACGCCGCCGAGTGGCGAGTCTTGAAGGAGGAAACGGTCGTGAGGGAATGGGAGTCCATCGGGTCGGAGATCAACGCCACCGGCAAGGCCGTGTACGGCTACGGTCTGCGGTTGGGGGAGACGGGAACGTACACGCTCCAGTTCAAGTTCCCGAACGTGACGATCACCGGCGTGAACTACGGCTCGTTCGCGTGTGAGGGTGATCCTGCTGTCTGCATCACCTCGCTCGACATCAACGTCGTCACCGGCGGTGGTGGGGGCGGCGGCGGTCCGAAGTGAGACCTGCGGCCGGCAACGGTCTTCGAGGCCCCGGACGATCCGAGCGCAGAAGGTATCGCCGACATTACACCGGCATGGGACCGTGACGCGCTCGGCGAAACACAGGAACAAAACGGGGGGCACCCGCGAACGGTGCCCCCCGAGGCGTCTCCGGTATCCTCACGCGCCCGTCAGTCCCGGCCGTCAGTCCCGGCCGGCTTCCTCGATCTTGTCGCCCAGGAGCGATGGGTTCGTGAAGCACACCTCATGGCTTCCCGTCGCTTCGACCAACCGAAAGAGGCCGAGGGTCTCAGACATGCGCGGGTGCCACGGGAAGGAGTGGGGCATGGCGACGTCCTGCTGGAAGTTGAGATATGACTTCCCGATCTCGAGCGCC
>JBDHJO010000073.1:0-12706 GCA_039586875.1 Gemmatimonadota bacterium
TTCGGGTGCATGTTCACGAGGATCTTGTCGTCGGCGCTCGGCGCTGACGGGAGCACGTAGGACGCATCCGGTTCACCGAAGAGCGCCAATCGGAGGACGCGGCTTTCGCCGCCGCTCGGGGCATACGCGACCTCACCGCTCGTGGGATTCGCCACGAATCCGTACACCGGCTCGCCATCGTGAAAGACGGCTAACGTAGATGCGTACGTCTCGGTCCCAGTGAGAAAGGCCCACGTACCATCGACCGGATCGACCGCAACCGCCCATCCGGTGGCGGGCAGCTGACCTCCCGTCTCCTCCCCCACGACAGTAGCTGCGGGTTGGAACCGCGAGAGCCGGTCACGCACCATGAGCTCGATGTCGTGCTCGACGGCGCTTGCCGGCGAACCGTCGTGCTTGTGCTCGACGGTCCCATGGGCCGACCCAACCTGGGCGGCGCGCAGCAGGCGCCCGGCTTCCAGCAGGGTGGACAAGCCAAATGCCGTCCAGGCGTCGCGCTCGTCATCGAACGACGGGAACGGTTCCGCATTGCGGAACGCCGCCAGGCACCGAGACTCGAGGTCAGTGAGGGTCATCATCGCCTATCCGGTCTTGGCGAGGAACGTATCGGCCGTGCCGGCGTCCATGCGGCCGGCCTCCTTGAGATGAGTGACGGCCTCCCGAAGGAACGCTGCCTGCCCTGAGGGCACCCGATTCGCAGTGGCGGCATCAAGCGGCAACCACCGCAGCTCCTCGAACGCCCCGCCTGGCGCGAAGCTCTCAGGAGCCCCGTCGGCATCGACGGCCACGACGAAGGCCCGGCTCTCGACCCAGGCGTGGTCGGTCTGCCGTGCATCGTACGTGTACCCGTCGAAGACCTGTACCGCCGGCTCCGCGCCCAACTGCCATCCTGCTTCGAGTGTCAGCACGCGGTGCACAGCGGCATCCGGCTCCTCCGCGGGGCGGATGAAACCCTTCGGCAACTCCAGATCCCCGCCGTCCTCGCGTGCGCCCAGGAGCACGTCCAGTCCACCGGACGTCGGGTTCGTGCGCACGGCGACGATCGCAACCGACAGGTTGGCGCCCCAGAACCCGAGGACCCCGCGTCCGGCGATGCCGGTGCGTCCGCGGGGATTCAACGGTCGCCCCAGCTCGTCGCGCCGTTTCGCCGTCCGGTCGGCAAGCTCGTCGGCGATGCGCGTCACATCCTCCGGATCCGCCCACCCGTCAGGGACGCTCAGCCGGTCGTTCGCGAGCACGTGGTCGGCGACAAAGTAGGGTGGATCGTACGACGGGCAATCCAGCACCCACGGTGCTTCATCGATCGAGATGCGCTGGCGCTCCGGGTATCCGGCCGGCCGCTCCGCCCGGATCTTCAGGTGGAAATCGTCGGCGACGAGGCTCAGGGCCAGAGCGTCGACGGAGTACAGCGCGTGCAGCAGTTGGGGAAGCTCGCACTCGCCCCGATCGCGACGTTTGTCGAAGCTCAGCGTGTGGGTGGCGTACCGAAGGAGTCCCACGCGGTAGACCAGCCAGTCGTCACCGTCCTTGAGCGAGAAGCACACTTGGCGGATGCGCCGCACCGCACTGAGGATCTTGCGGAAGCGGAGATCCCACTTGGCGAAGCGCAGTGCATCAGGCAGGCCGTCGGCATCGGACGGAACCGGTTGGGCCAGAAGATAGTCCTCGAACTTCTTGAGCCGGTCCACGTCGTCCAAGTCGAACGCCTTGCTCATCACGAACTTCACGTCGTTTTCGAGCTTCGCGAAGTCGAGCTCGATCGGCATCGTCCCGCTGTGAGTCCAATCGATGAACCAGGTGTTGTCCCCGGCGTCACAGATGACGTTCGCGAGATTGAGGTCGCCATGCACGACGCACGCTTCGCTGTCGAGACCGTCCGGGTTCCGTGCCACCAGCCGGACGATCTGCACCAACTGTTCGACGTCTACGCGATCGGCCGCGCTCCCGGCCTCGTCGAGGTACGACAGAATCACATCGGCGTTCTGTCGGAGCCACGTCAGCTGTTGCTCGGTGTGCATCCCGAACACGCGGAACGGTACGACGCGGCCTGACTGTCGGGTGTTGCGGTACAGCTTGTCAGCGAGCAGGGTCAGCGCCTTGTCGAGTCGGGTGAGGAAGAGCTGCGCGATCTCCTCGGTCTCCGCCTCTTCGAACGTGTCCTGCAGGGTGGCGGGCCGGCCTTCCATCGCGGCCAGCTCCATGCCGACGCCCAGGCTGTCCCCGTGCCGGACGGGATACCCGAACGTCGGCACGTGCTTCCCGAGGAAGTCCTTGACCTGGTGATACCCGTCCAACTCACGCCGCATCTGGGCGAACGCATCGATCTTGACCACCATCGGCTCGGTCCTGGCGTCGCCTTTCCATCCGTCGGCAAGAAACAGGGCGCTGCCGCTGAAGCCTCCGCCGAGCGGGCGCAGGTGGGCGCGTGTCCAGTGCATGCAGAGCGACTGGACGATCCGCTGCTTGTCGTCGTCCAGCGCGTCCCGGGCCTCAGGCGGCTCGATCGCGCACGGATGCAACCCGAACGCCGCCATCGCGTCGTCGGGCAGACCGAGGAATGTCGCTGCCTCAGCCGCGTCGAGGAGGACCGTGACACCGAGGTTCGGCAGCGTGTGTCGCAGGGCGGCGAAGTGCGCTTCCTGCGTTCCGCTTCCCACCAGATGGGCGGACACGGCGACGCGTGCCGATGGGTAGAGGCTTCGCAGCATGGTGGCGATGCCATGAATGCGGTGCTCCGTGTGGCAGCCAGCGACGAGGAAGTGGGCCGCCTCGGCACCGGCGAGCGTGTGTTGCAGCTCGCTCCACGGCAATTCATCAGCCGCCGATGGGACGACGCGTGCGCCGCCCACGAAGTCTGCAACCGCATCGACGAATTCTCCGTCCACCCCTGTCTCCGGTCGCCCGAGCAGGATCACCGTGACCGCATCGTCATTGGCGGCGGTGCGGAGCAGGGTCGGCAGGGGACCCTGACCGTACTCGCGTCCGCGCCCAAGCAGACGCGCACTCTCCCTGAGGCCGACATTAGCCGGCCGTTGCTGATACTGGTGCTCTTGGCTCAGCACTTCGTTGATGAGCCCGTCCCCGATGATGATTGCCTTCATGGTCACCCTACCGCTCAGCCTCAAAGACCGGCGAGCGCCGCGTTTTCGTCGGAAAACACCTTGAAGATGGTGCTGAAGCCCGAGATCTCGAAGACCTCCTCGACCGTGTCGTTCAACCCGAACATGTGCATGGTGCCTCCGACACCGTTCAGGCGTTTCGCGGTGGCCAAGAGCACGCGAAGCCCGGCGCTGCTGATGTAGTCGAGTGTCGTGAAATCGACGACGATCTTCGTGCCGCCGGCTTCGACGATGCCGTCCAGCGCCTGTTGGGCCTCCGGCGACGTGTTGGTGTCGAGGTTCCCGGCGAATGCGATGAGGGTGATGTCGTTCTCGGTGCGTGTCGTGATGTCCATGACTGCTCCTGCGTCAGGTACGTTCCGGTGCGCCATCTTCGGCGAGCAGCTTCGCCACGATGACGACATTGCGATCGGTGCGGCGATGATACGTCACTTCATCCATCATCTGCCGCACGAGATGGATTCCGAGCCCGCCGATCTCGCGCTCCTCCACCGAGAGCTGGGTGTCCGGTGGGGCGGTGCCGAACGGGTTGAACGGCTTCCCGTTGTCCGTGAGGGTGACCGACAGCCGATCGGTGCCCAGCTCGACCTCGATGGTCACCTCGCCGTCGTCCCGTCCTTCGAATCCGTACGAGATGGTGTTGTTCAGCAATTCGTCGAAGACGACGTTCATGCTGCGTCGGATCTTCGACGAGACGTCGTGGGTGTCGGCATATTCGTCGAATGCTGTGTTGACCTGCGCGATCTCGCCGAGATCGGCGCCGATCGTCATACGGAAGCTCCGACGCGTCGCGCCCTCGGGCGTGCCGTGGTACGCGAGTGCGAGGACCGTGACGTCGTCGGCCTGCTCGGCATCGGCCTGAAAGCGCCACACGTCGTCCACGGTGGCCCGCACCATGTCCTCGGGGACGGCGCTTTCGCCGGCTTCGAGCGTGCTGACCAAGCGCTGCTCCTCGTACAGCGCCTGACCCGGATCCATCGCTTCGGTCACGCCGTCCGTGTAGAGCAGTACGGCATCGCCGGCGTGGAGCGTCAGTTCCGCTTCCCCGTACACCATGCCTTCCATGGCGCCCACCACGGGTCCATGCCGCTTCGCCAGGCGTTCGAGCGCGCCGTCCGCACGGCGGACGTAGGGCGGGTTGTGACCGGCATTCGTGTACGTGACGGTCCCATTGCGAAGATCGAGAATGCCAAGCCAGATCGTGACGAACATCGCCGACTCGTTGTTCTCGGCCATCTCGTCGTTCACGTGGGTGAGGATGCTGGCCGGCGAGAAGTCGTTGCTCGCGCGTGACTTGATGAGCGTTTTCGTCATCGCCATGAACAGCGCGGACGGCACGCCCTTGCCCGACACGTCGCCGATGCCGAAGCAGACCCGGTCCTCATCGATCATGAAGAAGTCGTAGAAGTCTCCGCCGACCTCTCGCGCGGGGTGGAGCACTGCGTATACATCGAACTCCCGCCGCAGCGGAAACGCGGGGAAGTCCATCGGCAGCATCCGCATCTGGATGTCGCGGCCGATGTTCAGCTCGCTCTCCATCCGCTCCTTGGCGGACGTCGTGCGCTGGAGGTTCTCGAAGGACTCCTGCAGTTCCCGGTTCTTGACCTGCAGCTCGTCCATCAATTCGTCGCGGGACTTCTGTTGCACGATGGCGCGAAGCTCGGCAGTGCGGTGCTCGTCCATGCCGCTCCACTGCCGCAGCCGCACACGGATCCGCACTTCCCAGTCGGACGCGCCCGCACGACCGGCCTCGACATCGTCGAAGACGGCCAGCACCGACTCGGGGACGCGCAGCGGTTGCCGATCGTGGAAGACCAGGAGGAAGGACGACGATCCGTCACGCTGGTCGAGCCCCAGGCGAAGGACCGGGGCCATGCCTTCGCGCAGCATGGCGCGTCCTACCGCCGAGACGCCGCTGCCGATTCTCGTAGACAACAGATCGTCGGCTGTGAGTATCTGCAGAACCTGCCGCACCTTGCGACGAGCTTCGCGCACTGCGGCGTCGCGGTTCAGGGGAATCGTGCCGAGATCCGTCATGACGGCCTGCGCAACGCGATACAGGTGGCGTCGTCGTGGGTCTTGCCGAACCGCTCCACGATGGTTCGCGCGATGACGGGCGTCCGGTCGTACCGAATGCCTGGGTATTCCGACACGTCGAAGCGGTCGCTGACGCCGTCCGTGTAAAACGCGACGAGATCGCCGTTGCGGATCTGCATCCGCTGCTCCTGGATGCCACGGATGCGTGACCCGAGCGTTCCCTCGCTGGACAGGAGTCGCGCCCCATTGGGGCCGAGGTTGCGGATGACAGTATTCCCGATCCCTACGTACCGCAGCTCGCCGGTCGCGGCGTCGAGCACGGCGACGCCGGCTGCCACGCCCAGCGAGCCTGCGAGGCGGGTGTGTAGCCCGTTGACCGTTGCCGCCGGATCGTCCACCCAGTGCTCGCGCAGATACCGGCGCGCGCTCGCCGCGACGTCATGCGCTTGTCGGCCGTGGCCGAGGCCGTCGATCAGTCCCACGCAGACGCGGTCGTCCCGGCGATCGAGGAACACGGTATCGCCGCTCACGCGCTCACCGAGGCAGGGCCGGACAAAATACGCGCACTCGAGATCCTTCTGGGTGATGGTGCGCGGATCGCTGAGGCTCCCCCCCCATCCCCGTTTCAACAGGTGATGTGGGGTTTGGCGTTCTCGCCCGGCCACCGGACGCGTCTGGCGCTTCCCCGCCGTGGTCATGCGAAAGAGCAGGGTGACGCGGGTCCCCCGGCCCGGTACCGAGTCGAGGGCGAACTCGTCTGCCAACCGTTTGACGCCGCCAAGGCCCAGACCCAGCGTGCCGCTGGAACTGAAGTGATCCTCGAGCGCTTCCTCCACGTCGGCGATCCCCGGGCCCTTGTCGTCGACCACGATCTCGAGCTGCCGATCGTCTGCGAGCTCCGCAAACCGGACTTCGCCGTGGTCGGCATACTTGACGATATTGCGGGCGAGTTCCGACACCGCCGTGGCGACCTGGTTCGCCGATTGCTCCGTGAACCCGAGCGCTTGCGCGATGCGCTTCGCCTCCACCACCGCACGCGCGATGTCGGGCTCAGATCTGATCGCGACCCGACTCTTCACCGTCCCCCTCGTCGATCAGGAATGTGGGGACAACGCCGTCGGTCGCACCGGGCAGGCTGACGGCGTCGTCATCTGCCGCGGCGTCGTGCCGCCCTTCCTCGAGGCGCGCGAAGGCGGCGTCAAGATCGAGAGCGGCTTCGACGTCGTCGACTCTGGCACCCAACTCGACCAATGCGGCAACGACGCCCGGCTGCAAGCCGGCCACCAGGCACCGCGCACCCATCAGTTCGGCCATGGCCATGGAACGTCGGAGCGAGTCGAAGTCCTCGGCGTCCATGATGTCGACGCCGGCAACGTCGAGGATCACGTTGGTCGCGCCGGACGTGTGCAGCAGCTGCAGCAGGTCCTGCTGGAACTGCGTCAACACGTCGCTGCTGAGCTCGACCTGGATCGACGCGACCACACAACCCCGCGAGACCTGGAGGGGAATACGGGGAACCGCCGGGCCTCCACTCATGCGTGCGAGCGCGCGATCTCCATCCCGACGCGATGGAACGCATCCGACAGGGCGTCCTTCATGTTCGCCGTCGTCTTGATCCGCCCCACATCGATACCGAGGTCGACGATGGTCTGCGCGATGGCCGGCGACACGCCCGAGATCGTGGATTCGCATCCCATCAGCCGGGTGGCACGGGTGATCTTGATGAGGTTGTTGGCCACTGCCGTATCCACGACACCGACGCCGCTGATGTCGAGAATGAAGATGCGGGCCTGGGTTTCCGCGATCTTGGCGAGGGTGGCGTTCATGATGTCCCGTGCGCGGGCCGAATCGATGATGCCCACGATCGGGAGCAGGAGAATGCCGCTCCAGATCTGCGTGACCGGTGTCGACATCTCCATCAGTGACTTGGCCTGGGCCGTCAGGGTGTCCTCGACGATCCGGTTGTAGGTGTCGACGACGATGGCCGTGTCCAGATGCAGGAGCTTGGCCACGGCGCTGGTGACGGCGCCCCGTTCCTTTTGCGGGAACTCCTTCTGCACGACGTGCTGGAAGAGGTCCAAGAACATGTTCATCCCGGCGAAGTACGTGTTCAGCGGGAGGCCGATCCGCGCATGCGCCTCACCGACACGGGCGCGCATGGCGACGTAGTCGTCCGTGACGCTTCCGTCCATGAAGCGTTGCCAATAGCCGAGCTGCAGCCGCTGGACGCGTTGCAGCGTCTCCGGATCGGAGAAGAACTGGTCGAACTCCTGCTGGTTCTGCAGCCAGTCGTACCACTCGCCGATCATGCCGTCCATGTGGGCAGCGGCCTTGTGGCCGAAGTCCCGCACCAGATCGAGGTCCTCGTTTCCGATGCGGTACAACTCCATCAACTCGGCGGCCGACTGGCCCGGTTGGTCGTGGCTTCCGAATCCCACCATGACTGTGACTCCTGCGTTGTGAACCGCGGTACCTAGGAAGTGCGCCCGAGATATTGCATCGCTCGAGCAAAGCCGTCCTGGAGTGACCGCGCGGTGTCGATGCCCTGCCACTCCATCCCAATCTCGACGAGCTGCTTGGCCGTGTCAGCCTGCACGCCGGTGAACACGACCCGTGCCCCGACCAATCGCGCGGCCTGCGCGGCGCGCAACAGCCCGCCGGCGACTTCGGGCGCGATGGACGGGATCGCCGTCAGGTCGATGATCGCCACACGCGCGCCGCGAGCGTGCAGCCCGTCCACGAGCTCCTCGCGAATACGGTGCACGCGTCGCGCATCCAGCTCACCCACCAGCGGCATGACCACCACGTCGTCCTGCAGCGGGATGAGTGGTGTCGATAGCGCGTCGATCGCCGATTCCTGCCGTCGGATCAATGCCTGCAACGATTGCCGCATGGACTCGAAGCTCCGGGCGAGATCGGCGATCTCGTCCCGCCCGGCGACGACAACCGGGGTGTCCAGCCTTCCGTCTGCCAGCGCGGCGGCAGATCGGGACAGCCGGAGCACCGGGTACGTGAGTGTCCGAGCGAAGATGATGGCAACGGCGACGATCGCGGCAATCAGGATCAGCATCAGGACCACCGTCCGATTGCGGAGCGCTGTGGCCGGCCCGAAGGCCTCGGCGGCATCGATCTCGCTCATGATGACCCATTGGACGTCGCGGATCGCCAACGGCCGATACGCCGAGAGCACCGGTACGCCGCGGTAGTCGGGGAAGATCCGCGTGCCCGTCTCGCCTGCCAGCGCCGCATCGGTTCCTTCGGTGCGCACGGCCTGCAGACCGATCGCGCTGTTGAGATTGTCGATGGCACGCACCGTCGCCGCCGGCGTGCCCTGCGCTTCGACCAGTCGCAAGTATTCATCCCGGTCTTCGATGAGGAACCGGGATTGGTTGCGCAGCAGGTTGTCGCTGCCCACGATGTACGTTTCGCCGGATTCCCCGAGCCCCACACGCTCCCAGTTCTCGCCGCTCGTCATGATGTCGTTGATCCGGCTGACCGGCATCTGGAACACGAGCACCCCGACCATCTGGTCTCCGTCGACGATCGGGGAGGCGATGAAGGACGCCTGTCCGTTGTACGACGGGGCGTAGGGCTCGAAATCGATCAATCGTGTGAAGGTCGGGGTACCGGTGTCCCGAGCGGCCCGGAAGGCGCGTCCGATGTTCGTCTCGCTGTACGGCCCGGTCAAGAGCGACGTGCCGAAGTCGACTTCCTTGAACACCGAGTATACGATCTGTCCGGTCACGTGATCGACCAGGAAGATGTCGTAGTACCCGAACCGCTCGAGGAAGTCGCGGATGATAGGATGGTAGGTCCGGTGCACGCTGCTGTAGCTGCTGCCGTCGTCGGCTTGGTCCAGGAGGTGCTTGGAGCCGGTCTCGAAGTCGTTCCCCGCGATGTACAGGTGCTGGAGCACTCGGCCGCCGGCGTCGCGGGGCCAGAACGCGTTCAGTACAGGGGGGTCGTCGCTGTTCGCCGCGAGGCGGGGGAAGAACTCCTGCTGGTACTGGAGTCGGAGCTCTGCGTCGATCGTGGCTTGCCGGGTGGTCCCGATGCCGAGATCGGATCGGACGCGAGCGGCAGCCTGGCGAAAAGCGACCGCCGCCTGCGTGATCATGCGATCCTCGGAATACGTGACGATCTGATCGGTGATCTGCTGGAAGTAGTTCTCGACCTGCTGCGCCTTCATCTCGCGTACCGCCGTCAAACGCAGGAAGGCCTCCTGCTCCAGTGCCCGACGGGCGGTCCGGTAGCCGACGAACGCCGTCACCCCCGTGGACACAATGGCCACGGTGGCCAGAATGGTCAGAATCTTCGCGCGAATCGTCATTCGGGGAATCATCGCTCCGAACATAGCGACCGGGCTCGACCAGTGCGACTCCTGGCCGGCCCGGTCGTACGGGGTATGCGGCGCCGCGGTGGCGCGATCAGCCCAACTCCTTAGGCAGTCCGGTGCCCGCGTCCCCTTCGGCCCGCTTCGCCAACTTCGCCACGTCGACGCCGGTGGCGTTCTTCATCTGTTCCATCATGACGATGGCGCTATTGGTCAGGTTCTTCACGTAGGCCGGGAGCGCCTCGCCGTTCCCGCCGTCGAGAATGGTGAGTTTGTCCACGCGGAGGTTGTCCGCCACTACCCGGGTCACCTTGTCCATCAGTTCCGGCATCAGATGAATGAGGAACAGGTTTTCCGCATCGCCGTCCTGCCACTGTGCGCGCAGGAGCTCCAGCGCTTCCGCTTTCGCCTTCCCATCCTGTCGGATCCGCTCGGCGTAGCCTTCGGATTCGAGCATGAGCGCTTCGCGTTTGGCCTTGGCCGGCACGACCGTGTTGGCTTCCTCGCGCTTGGCACTGCGCTCGGCGCGCTTGGCCTCGAGTTCCACCTCGTCGCTCACCCGCTGGATGTCCCCGGCGACGTTCGCGCGCGCAACCGCGCGATTGGACTTGGCTTCGAGGTCCGCCCGCTCGACGGTCAGGGCGTTCTCGTGCTTGATGATGACCTGCTCGGCGGCAATCTCGGCCTCGCGGCCCAGGCGCTTCTGCTCGGCCGCAACCTTGCGGGCCTCCGCCTCCGCCGTCGCCTCGGCAATGCGTGCATCGCGCTGGACCGCCGCGTTCTGCTTCCGGCCGATGGCCTCCAGGTACCCGCGATCGTCCGATACCTCCTCGATCTGCAGGAAATCCAGCACGATGCCCAGGCGGCGGAGGTCGGCCCGGGCGTTCTCCGAGGCGGACTTGGCCAGATCCAGGCGACTCGCATTGGCCTGCTCGGGGGTCATTGTCGCGGCGACGCCACGAAGCGCGCCGTCCAGCGCCTGCTTCGCGGTCTTGGCCACGGCGTCGGGCCCCTTGCCCAGGAAGCGCTCGATGGCCTCGTCCATGCCGTCCGCTTCGCGGCCGGCCAGCTTGACCGTTGCCTTGGCTGCGATGGTCACGGGGACCATCCCCTGGCACATCACCTTCGCGATGTGCAGTTCCACCGGCAGGCTGGTGAGCGGCAACCGTGCCACCGACTCCAGGAGCGGTCGCTTGAACCCGCGGCCGCCCCGGAGCACGCGATACCCGACGTCGGATCCGTCGGCGGCTTTCCGGCGTCGCCCGGCGATCACGACCAGTTCGTTCGGCTGGCACAGGACGATGTTCGCCTTCACGAAGATGATGATGAGCATCAGCGCCAAGGCGCCGAGGCCGACGGAGATGCCAACGAGTTGAGAGGTGTCCATGGTCTACGCGTCCTTAGTTACACGATGCGCACACGTCTAAGCGTCGAAATACAGTTCGAATTCCGTCGGGTGGGGCCGGAGCCCCAGGTACTCGATTTCCTTCTCCCGCTTGATGCGAAGCCAGGCATCGATGAGGTCCTCGGTGAAGACACCGTCCCGGACGAGGAACTCGTAGTCGTCCTCGAGGGCATCGAGCGCCTGCACGAGGGAGGATGGCGTCGCTTGCAGGAGGCGCCCGTGTTCCGAGGTGGCGAACTCGTAAATGTTCTCGTCCACGGGCGGCGCCGGCTCGATCCGATTCCGTACCCCGTCGATCCCAGCGAGCAGGATGGCTGCGAGCGACAGGTAGGGGTTGCACGAGGGATCCGGTGAGCGGAACTCGATCCGCTTGGCGTTGGCATTCGCACCCGTGAACGGCACGCGAATGCACGCACTACGGTTGCGCTGCGAGTACACCAGGATCACCGGTGCTTCGTACCCCGGCACGAGTCGGCGGTAGGAGTTCGTCGTCGGCGCCGAGAACGCGCAGACGGCGGGCGCATGTTTGAGCACGCCGCCAACGAAATGCGTGGCGAACGCCGACAGGTCGGCGTAGCGGCCCGATTCGTAGAAGATGTTCTTGCCACCCTGCCACAGGCTCACGTTGGTGTGCATGCCCGACCCGGCCTCTTCCAGGAGGGGTTTGGGCATGAACGTCGCCGTCTTGCCGAACCGGGCGGCGGTGTTCTTCACCACGTACTTGAACTTGACCGCGTTGTCCGCCGACTGGCCCAGCGTGTCGTGCCGGAAGCCGATCTCGTTCTGTCCGGCGGCGCCGACCTCGTGGTGACTCATCTCGGGCTCGAGCCCGGTGACCTCCATGAGCTTGGAGATCTTCCCCCGCAGGTTGTGGAACCGATCCAGCGGCGGTGCCGCGAAGTAGGCGTTCTTGCGACGCGGCCGGTGCCCGCGCGCCGGCCCGTCCCCGCTTCCGCTACCGGACTCGGCGGTACCGGAATCGATGAAGTAGAAGCCGTGGTCGCGGCCCTGGGCGAAACGCACGTCGTCGAACACATAGAATTCCATCTCGACACCGAACGACGCCGAGTCGGCCATCCCCAGCGACCGAATCAAGCGCTCAGCGCGGTGGGCCACGCCACGCGGGTCGCGCGAGTAGGGCTTGTAGCCGTTCGGGTCGATGATGTCGCAGAAGAGCGACAGCGTCGGCTCGTCGAAGAACGGATCGCGGAAAACCGAGCGCGCATCGGGCTTCAGGAGCAGGTCGCTCTCGCTGATCGCCTGGAAGCCGCGGACGGACGAGCCGTCGAAGTTCACGCCGCGCACGAAGCTGCCCTCGTCGAGGACGCCGGCCGGAAACGCGATGTGCTGCAGCCCGCCGAACAGATCGATGAACTTGAGATCGACGAACTCGATCTCTTCCTCACGGATGCGCTTGAGGAGATCGCGGACGGTGACGTCGTGGTCGGCCATGTCGGATCAGTCTCCCCTCAGAGGGCCCGCGGGCCACGCTCGCCCGTCCAGATGGTCACCACGTCGTCGAGCGGCTGCACCATGATCCGGCCCCAGCCTCCCGTCTCATGGGCACCCTGGCTGATCGCTTCGATCGCCGTCTCGACCTGGGCGTCGTTCACGGCCAGTTCGATGCGGATGCGACGGAACAGGGAGACCTCGCGCTGCACGCCGCGGTACATCTGCTGTTCCGACTTGGGCGCGGTGCCCATCACGGTCGTTGCGGTGAGGTGGCGTATCTGGGCGTCGAAGAGCGCCTGTTTGACTGCGGGGAGCTGTTCGGGTCGAATGACCGCAATGACGAGCTTCATGGTTCGTCGT
>JBDHJO010000074.1:0-13020 GCA_039586875.1 Gemmatimonadota bacterium
CGGAGGTCACGCATCCTGAGGCCCGTCTCGGTTCCCTCGCGTGTACCGTAGACGAGCCAGTTACCGTCGGGGGAGACGGCAGGCCGGAACGCCGAGCCGTACCGGCTCGTCATGCGCGTCGCGAGGTTCTCGTCCCGGTCGTACCGATAGAGCTACACCTTCGGGAAGAGCGCGTTGTACGTCCAGTCGCCGGTGCGGCCTGCGTACCAGAGGTACCGCCCGTCCGGGCTCACCGCGGCCCCGACCGTCTTGAACGTCGACGGGGTCTGCATGAGCGACATCGGTCGGCTGCGTTTCACATGGTAGACCTGCAACTTCGCGGCACCGAACAGTCCCGAGCGGCTCACGACGATGTGGTCACCGTCCGGCAGCCACTCGGGCGAGAGGTACAGGCTCGTATTGCCCTGCGTCACCTGCACCGTGTCGGTCGCATCCAATCGCTGGACCCAGACGTTGTCCCCGCCGCTCCGGTCCCGTCGGGACTGAACCGAGGTTGCGCGTCGAAGGCCATGCCCTCGGTGATGCGGGTGGCCTTCCCGCCGGTGATCGGCATGGTGTATAGATCGCCCAGCAGATCGAAGACGATCGTTTGCCCGTCGGGGCTCACGTCGAGGGAGATCCAGGTCCCTTCGGTCGCGGTGAACGTGGCTTTGCGTTTTGCCTCGAGGGGCAACGGGGCCTTCTTGCCGTTCCCATTTGGCGGTCCCCCCTGTCCGAGGACCGGCGTCACGGCCACACTCATCGCCACGGTGGCGACCGCCACATGCCGCACGACTTGAGCGGCGGCCCTCCACTGGATCAAAGCACGCGAGATCACTGGGCACCTCCCCGGATGCCGGCCTGCACACGCGGCGCGGAGTGGCGCCAGGGTTCGTCGGGGGCAGCCAGCTCACGAGGCCAGACCTCGTTCAGCGTGTCCCCCTCATAGAGCCGTCCGTTCTTCATGACATGGCTGATCGTGTTCGAGTTGCGGATGTCGTCGAGCGGATTCGCATCGAGGATCACGAGATCCGCGAGCTTGCCGGCTTCGATCGAACCGAGGTCACGCCCCAAGCCAATGGCCTCGGCGCCGAGGATCGTAGCCGCGCGGAGCGCCTGATGATTGCTCATCCCGCCGCTCTGCAGGGCCCAGAGCTCCCAGTGATAGCTCAGGCCCTGCAATTGCCCGTGGCTCCCCACGCCCGTGCGGCCGCCGGCATCGACGAGTTCCTTGAGCCACGCGGAGTGGCGGGGGAACACGTATTCGTCTTCCCGGAACCAGCCCGCAGGCCCCGGGCCGGGGTTCCGGCGGCGGATCTTCGCGTCGAGCTCGGGTCGTGGCGTGAAGTGGGCGAGCTTCTCGTCGCCCACGACGTCCTCGTTGGTGTAGAAGTAGTTCTCCGCCCATGGCCCGCCATACGTCACCAGCAGGGTCGGCGTATTCGTTGTCTGCGACGTTACGAAGAGTTCGACAACGTCGTTGTACGCCGGGATGATCGGCATGTTGTGCTCGATCCCCGGATATCCGTCCATCGCGTGCGTCATGTTGAGTCGGTAGTCGAGGCTGCCTTCGGTCGTCGGCATCAGTTCGAGTTCTCTGGCAGCCATGATGAGCCACTGGCGCTGCCGCCGGTTGCCGGCGTTGTACATCTTAAATGTTTTCGTGTCGTAGTAGTCGCTGTACCGGCGCAGCACCGTGCGCGCGTGTTCCAGGCTCTGCACCCCTTCCCACCAGAAGACCCCCGGCCCGGTGGAGTACACCCGCGGTCCGACCATCGCGCCGGTCTCCACGAGATCGGCATAGCTGAGGACATCGGTCGTTGCCGTCTGCGGGTCTCTGGTGGTGGTCACCCCGTACGCCAGGTTGGCGGCGTAGATCCACGGGCGCTTCCAGTGCATGCCCCAGAGGTTCCACATATGCGCGTGCGTGTCGATGAACCCGGGGACGATGGTCTTACCGCTCACATCGATGACACGAGCGCCGGCCGGACCGGACCCGCTCGGTCCCACGCTGGCGATCCGGTTCTTCTCGATCACCACGTCGGCATTTTCGACGATCTCCCGTCCGCGCATCGTGATCGCGCGCGCGCCGCGCAGGACGACCGTTCCCTCTGGGACGTCGCGCGGAGCGGCGAGGACAATCCGCTGCTCGTCGGCACGGTACGCCGCCGCGGCACGGGCTGTCGAGTCGGCCCCGGCCGCCTCCAGGCTGTCGTCCACTGTGTCGGCGCGGTCGAGATCGTAGGAGAAGAGCGCGTTGCCAACCAACCAATGCACCGTGCGGCCGTCAGCACTCCAGGACGGGAATTCCGCGCCGATGTCGGAGAGCTTGCGAACCGGCACCTGCGCGCTGTCCGGTTTCGTCACCAGCACGGTCGGCACCCGCCCGCCGATCTTCGGGACGGTCACGACGTACACGTCCTTGTACGCGATGGCGAGCGCCACGTCACCTTGCGGTGCCATCACCACGACGTCGGCCGAGAACGCGGGAATCCCGCTCTCTTCAGTCTCGTGCACCGCAGTGTTCGGCATCGGAAGGTCGGTGACATCCGACGGGTCGGTCGCGCCCGCCCGCATGGGAAGGCGCCACGTGATGCGCAGGTGCCGCTTCAAGTCGGTGTTATCCCAACGGGTCGAAACGAGGGCGGTCGTTGCCGGTTGTCCGCCCTGCGCGGGCGCGGGGCCGTAACTGTAGACCCGGTCCGGATCGTTCGTGAAGTGCGGACGGCTGCGGCCTTGGGTCGGACCGATGACCGTCGCGTTCCCGCCCTGCGCCGGCACCCACACGAACTCGGCGCCGAGCCCGTCGAACACGAACGGATCGATTGCCTCGGTGAGGTTCCGGGCGTCAGCGCGGATCGCGACGATGCGCGCACCGTCGGGCGACCACGCCGTCTGCTGATAGTAGGACGACGCCTGCGTCAGCTGTCGGGGAGCACCACCCGATGCACGCACCCGCTTGATGTGCCCTTCGCGATCATCCCAGGTCACGTAGGCAATCGACTGCCCATCGGGCGACCACGCAGGGAAGTACTCGCCGACGTCCTCGCTCGTGAGCCGACGAGGCGTGCCGTCCGGCAGATCGACCACATACAGTCGATCGAGTGCCGTGAAGGCGTACTGCGTGCCGTCGGGCGACGGCACGCCGTCGCGGATCTGGCGGACGGTGAATGTCGGCGTATCCTCGATCGGATACTCGAACATCACCTCCGGTCCGACCGGTACTTCGGCGTTCACCGTGAACGGGATGTTCGTGGCTTCACTGCCGTCCACGGGGACGCGCCAGATCTCCCCACCGTACGAGATGACGATCGCGCGCGAGTCGGGCGTGAACGAGTAGCCCGGAAGCACGTCCATGTGCGCTCGGGACTCCTGCTCGTCGCGCTGGATGGGGTACGCGAGCCAGTGCTCCTCCCCCGTCTCCAGCTCGCGGAGGCGCAGGCCGGTTTCGGTGTCGTGCCGCGTCCCGTACGCGAGCCACTTGCCGTCCGGCGACAGCGCCGGCCGGAAGGCCGAACCGTACCGGGAGCTCATGGTGGTCCGGGTGCCGGTCTCACGGTCGTAGACGCCGAGTTGGTACTGCGGGAGGATCGCGTTGTATTGCCAGGAACTCGATCGCTGGGCGTACCACACGTACCGATCGTCGGGCCCGACGGCCGCGCCGATCAGCCGGAGCGTCCCCGGACCCGGCGTCATCTCGAGTCCGATCCCGCCGTCTGTGTGGTATAGCCAGAGCTTGTACAACCCGGAGACCATTGTCCCGCGTGACACCACCACGTAATCGCCGTCGGGCATCCATTCCGGGGAGAGGTAGTCCGCGTTGATGCCCTCGGTCAGTTGCGTCGTGTCTCCGGTGGCCAGCGACAACAGCCACACGTTGTCATCCCCACTCCGGTCGGAGACGAACACGATTCGGTCACCGTCCGGGCTGAATCGCGGCTGCATGTCGTGCGCGATCCCGTTCGTCAGGCGCGTTGCCTCTCCACCCGCGATCGGGATCGTGTACAGGTCCCCGAGCAGATCGAAGACGATCGTCTGGCCGTCCGGACTCACGTCGAGCGAGATCCACGTGCCTTTCGACGTCGTGAACCGCGCCCACCGGGCGGGGGTCAGCGGGAGGCCGACGGCGTCCTCTCCGGTCGCAGCGTCTGCCGATCCCTGGCTCCACAGTGGCGTGGAACCGACCAACAGGCAGACCGCGGCGAGGAGGAGGCTACGACTCGAGCTCAAGTGCATAGCAAAACTCCAAGACGGGTTCGTGATGCGTAGTCGTGACGACGTGATACTGCCGTGCAGGAGCTTCGGTGTGCCAAAAACCGACGTGTTTGTGCGGGATTCTCAGGGTGTGCCAAACGCTGAATCGCCTCAAAACGTTTCGGATTTCCCCATCGACCGAATCGACCACGCCAGGCGGCGGGTCAGCCGTCACCTAAGTCCCTGGGAACAGGGAGGAAGGAGAATATGGCCATCCGGCATATATAGCAACCCCCGGGCCGTTCCGATGGACTGGAACGGGAGGTTGCTTCGGGAATCCGCGCCAGTTCTACTCGGGCCAGTCGCTCCGGTCCCCGAGGAGGACTCTCGTCTGGGGGTACCGTTCTCTCCAGACCCGAAGCGGCACGACGCCGGGTTCCTCGATGAAGGGGATCTTCTCGCCCTTCCGCGGCCCGGAGATCGCCGTCCACTCATCGCCGCCCAGTGGGTACCAGAGGCTCAGGGTACGGCGGTCGTAAATGACGAACGTGTTCTTGTACGTGTACCCGCTCACGCCGAACTCGTCGACGCCGCCGGGGTTGTCGCGTCCGTGGACCACGGACAATTGGGCGAGGGGTCACCACCCGACCGACACCGGCTTTCCCAGGAATTCGTCGTTCACCAACTCATGCTGATCAAGAAGCGCGGTCGGATACGCCCGGGGCTGCCCTTCCATCATGTAGCCGACGACCATGATGTCCCCCGTGGTCTCGACGGGCTCGTCGCGGTAGGGACTTGGCGGGATCGTCAGCAACCGCTCATCGTCGGATGACACGAACACTGGGTCGTCAATGGCCCGAATGACATCGCGACCGATCCCGTACTGCAGATCTTCCGGATCGAACGGCGCACCGGTGAAGTCGTACCACTCCGCACCCGGCCCGGTTGAGTCTCCACCCGCCCAGACGTAGACCTTCCCGTCCCCGCGGCGGATCTTCCAGCTGTCCTCGCCGATCTGGTGCTCGTACGAACAGCCGCTGACCACGAACATGCCGACCGTCGCGAGGAGCGCACGTCGTCGAAAGAGCGGTATTCCAGTTCTTGCCATCGGTCCCTTCTCTTCCGTGGTCATTCGGCCGGTACGAACGCGACGATGCGTAATGGGCCGCCGCTTCCTCCTGCGATCTTCATTGGCAGTGCCACGACGAACGCGCCGGTCGCCGGCAGCCGACTCAGATTGGTAACGTTTTCGAAGCCCGGAATGTTCGCGTCATACAGCGCCACGTGGCTCGCGAAGTCCGATGACTGCCCATAATCGATGCTGGGTGTGTCGATCCCGATCGCGTCGATGGCTCGCTCGGCGACCAACCACCGTGCTGCCTCAGGATCGATTCCTGGAAAATGCAACAGCGGGACGGCATCCGGTCCTGTCGCGCCCGTGCCGAGGTATCGAGTCCGATCACCGTAGTGCTCCTCCCATCCTGTCCGGATGAGCAGAATGGCACCGTCCGGGATCCGCCCGTGCGCGGCTTCCCATGCTTCGAGGTCGGCGACGGTGATGAGGTAGTCCTCGTGGGCGCGATCGGACACGTCGACGACCGCTGCCGGGCCGATCAGGCGCTCGAGCGGAATCGCGTCCGCGGCGTGCCGCCCCTCGGCGAAGTGAATCGGGGCGTCGAGGTGCGTGCCGCCGTGCTCGGCGGCTGAGAAGTTGTTCGCGGCGTAGAAGAAGCCAGCTTCCGTGCGACCGTACGCCACGTCCTCCAGTACAAACCCGTCAGCTGTGGGCCAGTAGATGCTCGCGGAGTCAAACGGGTGCGTCAGGTCGATCCACTCGCCGGCACGGCCGTCGAACACGGCGTCCACGTCGGGGGCCGCTGTGCACGCTGCCAGCACCAACAGCAGCGATGAGAGTCGTATCGGAGACGACATACCGCACCTCGCAAGCCGTGACGGGTTTACCAACGGTCGTCAATCCTGTCCCCAACGCGCGCCGCGCGCCAGTCACACTTTAGAAGAACCGGCTCAACCTGAGCGTCACGAACCCATCCCGCCGAAGGCCATGCGGCACACCGCCCGGTGCCGTGTTCGCAAAGAACCGGGCCTCCAACTCGAAACGCCAGCTATCGCCAAGCCGTCGCTCCATTTCCAGCAAGGCGAGGACCTCACCCGTGCGGTAGTCGATGACCGGCCCGCCGAGGATCGCCGTGTCATGCACGTCGTTGGCCGCCCAACGAAACCCCAGGAACACGTCATGGTCGAACACGGTCGGCGGTGCCGTGGGTCCGCGCCCGTCGAGCATGAACTCGGCAAGGAGCCCGAGATCCGTGCCGCCGCCGAACACCTGATACAGCGTGTGCTCGATCCCGCCTGTGGCCGCGCCGAATCGTTCGCCGTGACCCCCGCGCGTCATGGCTTCCAGCTTGAACAGTGTGGCATCACCGGTCCACTGCGCATCGATGCCCAGTTGATCGATCACGTCGTAGTGGGGCTGGAGGAACGGCAGGCCGTCTTCCCCCTGCCGAAGCAGGAACCGGGGTTCGCGCGAAGTGCCGCGAAAGAACGATGCACCGAGGTCCAGTGCCCCGATCGGCCGTGACCACCGGAGCGCGAAGTCCTGATGCCACGCGCCCGCCGACGAGCCGTAACTGGCCACGTCGCCAACGGGCAAGACACCGCTCAGGCGTGCGTCGCCGGCCGGGAACGTGCGCTCGCGAAAACGGGGGAGATAGATCAGATCGAGCGCTCCCCACGCGCCTTCCATCGTCACGCTAAGCATGGGCTGCCCCAACTTGTCTTCGCCGTCGATGTCCTCTACCGCGTCCGTCTGATTGACGATGTCGACGAGGTGCCGCACCTCGGTGACTCCCCAGTACACCTTGCCGAACCCGGCGAACACGATGAGGCGTTCACCGAGATAGAGCACGCCGAGCTCTCGGAGATCGACGTGCGTGCGGCGCGAGTCATGCGCGTCGAACCGGATGTACGGCTTCACCGTGAAGCGCCACGCACCGTCGTTCCACTCGTACAGGAACTCCGGCACGAGCCGAGCGGAGGGTGAGAGCCTCGCCTGCGCCTGGCCCGGACCCAGCGGGGCCTGCGGGAAGGCGCGCACCTCGAGTGCCGCCTCCCCCGTGAGCTCTGCCCGCTGCGCCCATCCCACGTCGGGCAGCGACGCGGCGGCCAGCGCCGCCGCGGCTGCGAAGAGTCCGGTACGCATGATCACCTCGTTCTTCTCAAGCGCGACGCCGTGAACTCGCCTTCCGACGCGCCGGTTCGGAATTCCCACCCCTCGAATTCGAGCGCGGTGCTCTTGCCGTTCTGGTGGTTGACCATCTCCATCCGGTCCGGG
This sequence comes from Gemmatimonadota bacterium, assembly GCA_039586875.1. Lineage (GTDB taxonomy): Bacteria > Gemmatimonadota > Gemmatimonadetes > Gemmatimonadales > GWC2-71-9 > JAOTVV01. Next base: position 7,526 of record JBDHJO010000074.1, read on the forward strand.
CGCCAATACTCGCCCTCGTACTGCTGGTATCCGTGATAGGTCAACGTCTTGAGCAGGGTCCCCTTGCGATCGTAGAACTCGATTCGTTGCACCCGATACTCCGCACGGTCCCACCAGACGACCTGCTTGGTGTACCCGGAGTTCTCGTACAGCGGCACCCGCTCGACCACCGCGCAGGTCATCGTGCCGCAGGCTTCGTCCCTGAGGAACCGGTACTCGTACTTGTCCACCTCCTGCGAGACGAGATCCTCGTAGGCGAACTCGCTGCCCACGAACGGTCCCGACTTGTTCCCCGACGAGATGCGCTTGACGCGCTTGAGCGCCGGGAGGTACAGCCACTGGTCATCGGCCTCGAGAATCTTGGTGTGCGAGAGCAGCGCCGTCCCCTGGATGTCCCTCGGCGCGTCGAACACGATGATGCTCTTGTCACCCCGCCCTTCCTCGGTGCTTTCCATCGACTGCCGCCGGAGCTCGCGAATGCTCTCCTCACCACTTCGGTTGCGGAGGACCATGCGCATGGTGCTGGCATCGTCGTGCCATCCGGCATCCTGCCGGTCGGCCTGCTCGGCAACCTCGCGGCCCTGCGCTTCGGGCGACTGCGCGCTGGTCGATGCCACCGACACGGCCAGGATCCAGGCCATCGCGGCGATCGTCGTCGTTGCGTGTGTCCGTTGCATGATGTGTCTCCGTATCAAGAAGGTTCGTGTGTGTATCCGTGGTCAGCCCATTGCCGGCACGGTGACGCCCGATATTTCAGTGCTGTGCTCCTCGCCCGCCGTGGCGCGCGCGGGGCGGCGGTCGAATGCGATGAGCAGTGCGGGTAGCAGCAGAAAGTCCACCACGAGGGCGCACACGACTGTGAGTGCCGTGAGCAGCCCCATGTATGCCGTCACGCGGAAGTTGCTGAGGCCAAGCATGGCAAAGCCGGCCGCCACGACGAGGGTGTTGGCCAGAATCGCCGCCCCGACGCTCCGGAACGCGTACCGTACGGCGTCCGGCGCGTCGAGCTCACCGCGCACGCGGTTGTATTTGGTGAGGAAGTGCACCGTGTCGTCGACGATGATCCCGATCGACAGCCCGGCCACGACCGAGATCGCGAAACCGACCTGGCCGATCAGCAGCGCCCAGATGCCGAACGCCATCGCCGTCGGCACCACATTCGGGATCAGGCTGATGACGCCCATCCGCACGCTCCGCAGCGCAAACATGAGGATCACGGCGATCACCACGAAGCCCAAGCCCGTTCCGAGGATCATCGCGGCGACATTGCGGCGCGTGATCTTGGCGAACATGAGCGCCGGGCCGGTCGCGAAGGCGTCCTGCATAGACGGTGTCCCATTCATGGCGAGCCACGCCTGGGCAGCAGCGACCTCCCGCTCCAGCTCCGCAGTGTCGATGTCCCCGTACGTCACGTCGATACGCAGCGCGCTCTTGTCGACGTTGATTTGATCGTTGACATCGAGGCCGTAGGGCAGCGACAGCTCGTACAGCAGCAGGTACTGCGCGCCGAGTTCGCGTGCGTCCGGCAAACGATGGTAGGCCGGATCGTCGGCATGCATGTTCATGTTCAGTCGCTGCATCGTGTGACTGAAGCTGCTGACGTTCTCGACCGCCGGTCGCTGCTCGAGCCACGAGGTGAACGCCGCAACCGTCGCCATGTACTCGGGATCGCTCACGCCCTGCGACTCCCCGGCGTCCAGCGAAAACGTCGCCTGGTACAGTCCGGTGAGATGATCGAACGCGAAATCCGACCCCTGGCGAATCGGCATGGACTCACCGAAGTACTCGAAGTAACGGTCGTTCACCTGCAGCCGCCCCATGCTGAGCGCCAGCGTCACCACCGCAACACCGGTCGCCACCAGCACCGGCCGGTAGTGGCGTGCCACGGCGTCACCAAGTGCTGAGACCAGCCTATCACCGAGCCCGACCCGCTCGCGGCGGGTGCGATCACCGAGGATGGCCATGGCCGCGGGAAGCACGGTCATGGAGTACGCCCAGGCCGCCATCACGCCAAAGGCCGTGATGTTGCCGAGGAGCCGGAACGGCGGCGAATCGCTGAAGTTGAGCGTCAAGAAGCCAATCGCGGTTGTGACGCTGGTGAGGAACACGGGCTGCGCGTTCAGCTGCATCGCTTCGACGAGCGCGTCCCGCACGGACCGACCGTCACGCCGTCGCTGCCGGAAGGTGATCAGGATGTGGATCGAGTCGGCCACGGCGAGCGTCAGGATGATCGTCGGCGCCGATGCGCTCGTTGGATCGAGGAAGACGCCCAGGTGTCCGGCCACACCAACGGCCGTGATCGTGGACAGCATGATGACCACGAGCGTCCCGATGGTGCCGCCGGTCGAGCGCAGCACCGCGATGATCGCCAGCAGGAACGCACCGAACATCAGCGGCATGACCACGGGGAGGTCCTTCATCGGCGCTTCCGCGAACGCCATGTTGAGCATCGCGACGCCGGTGGTCTTGATCTCGAGCTCGGGATACCGCTCGGCGTAGTCGCGCTCGAGCTGTCGCACGTGAGCCGCCGTCGCCGGAAGCTCGTCCTGGGACTCGCCCGGGAGGTTGATGCGGACGTTGATCCCCGTGGCCTTGCCGTCGCGGGCGATGAGCCTGCCGGCCAACAGTGGCTCGGCAAGCGACACCGCGCGCACGCGGGCGGCGGCGTCGGGAGACACGTCACCCGCCGGCAACAGGTCCTCGACGATGAGATTGTCGCCCTCGGCCCACGTGTGCTGGAAGTTGGTGATCCCGTCCACCCGGGTGGAGTGCGGGATCTGCCACGCATCCTCGGTGAGTTCTCGCACCGCTTCCAGCGTGCGCGGGGTGAAGACCTCGCTCCCATCACGTGGTTTGATCACGAACAGGACGTTGTCGTTCTTGGTGTAGACGTCCTCGACGCGCTCGTACGCGAGGAGATCCGGATTGTCCTCGCTGAAGAACGTGCGGTAATCGGTCGAGAGCCCGAGGTTCCTGGCTCCCACACCTGCCGCCACGGCGACCGCCATCGCTGCGGCCAGGACCCACCATCGATGACGAATGACCCACCGCGTGTAGGCACCGATGCGTGCGTCCGATCGAGATTCCGGTTTCATGTCTCCTGCCCCCCTGTGCGTGTTTTTGTCTAATTGGTACAAAACAAAGCCAAAGAAAAGGCCGTATCCTCTATTTTTGTCTAATCAGTACAAAACATGGTCAAAAAAAACCCTCATGCCGGTACCTGGCCGATTCCGAACAACTGGCGGGCTGCATGCTTGAGGTCTTCAAGCGGCACGCCCGCTTCGGCCATCACGTGGAAGCCCCATGCCGACGCCATGAACGCGAGGGCCGTCCCCTGCGGATCGAGGTGATCGGGCAACAGGCCATCCCGCTGCCCTGCCTCGACGCACGCGACAATGTGCCCCTGCATTCGCTCGAGTCCCGCCATGACCGCCTTCTGGATTTCGGGGTCGTCCCCTCGGTTCTCTTTTGATGCATGCGTAAAGAAGCAGCCCTTCAGGACACCGTCTCCGGTCACGCTCTCGAGATACCGGTCGATCAGCACCTGCAGCGCCTCCAGGCTGGGTTCCTGGTGGGCGAGCTCGGTGTACGGTCCGCCCTCGGTCATGAACTGGCCGTAGCGGTCCAGTGCCCGCAGGTACGTCTCCTTCTTCGAGCCGAACGTGTTGTAGAAGCTGCCCCGTTGAATGCCCATGGCATCCAACAGATCGTTCATGGACGTGTTCTCGTAGCCCTGCTTCCAGAACACTTCCATGGCCCGGTCCAGGGCCTCGGCTTCGTCGAACTCACGTGGTCTCGCCATGGGTCACATGGTAACAGTTCTGTACTGAAAAGTCAAGAACATCGCGATTCACAGCGCTAACGTTATTGTTTTCAACAATTTACGATGATTGCAACGACTGGCGGAAACGATCCCGCAACGCAACAGGTGGAAGATGAAGTGGATGGTGAGACGCCTCCACCCTGTACCGTGCACTCTGCACCCTGCACCGTTCGTTGCTCACCACTCCAGATCCATCACCCAGATGTCACTTTCGGATTCGCCGACTGAAAGGTAGAGATCATTTCGCCCAACCGTCAGGGCGGCATACCACAGATTCTTCCCGTCTTGGGGCGGAACATACGGCGTCACGTTGCGACCGTGATCGTGGAGGTCCACGACCCACCTCAACTCGCCGCCACCGGCAGGCATCGACATCACCTGCGTTTGCCACGGGTCCCCGAAAAAGTAGAGCGTCGACCCGTCCGGGGAATAGCGCGGGCGCTGGATCCACCATAGCAGCGACCCATCCCACGGTTTGTTCACCTGTTGCATCGCCTCTGCGAAGGGCGTCGCGCTGAACCGCCTCACAACGTCACCGTCCGGCGAGAGCCAGATCAAGTCCTTGATCCCGGTTATACCACTCCGTTCGTCGTTGCGGGCGTTGCACACGACGCCCTCGCCGCCCCTGACACGCCGCAGGAACCAGCACACCCCATCGTACCAGAGGCGGGGTGCACCGAAGTCGACGGGCATGTCGAACCGTCGGCGAAGACTGTCACGCGACACCTCCCAGGTTCCCGCGGCACGCGGCCACCACCCACAGAAGAGCCGTAAGCCATCGGCCGACCAATCGCACATGGCCATGAAACCCTTGCTCTCCATCACGCGGCGCTCGTTACCCCCGTCGGCATCCATGACCCATACGTCCACGCTGTCAGAGTCCGTTCTGTCTCTGGCAAAGACGATCTCGCGCCCATCCGGCGACCACACGGGAGCCCAGTCACTCGCGGAGTCGTCGGTGAGTTGGGTCTGCGCTCTGCCTTCCAGCGCCTTCTTGTAAATGTGGAATCCGCCTCTGGGATCGGCCCGGAGCTCGAACGCGATCGTATCACCGTCGGGAGAAAGATCGTGCCAGCCGACGGTCTGGCTCCACCCGACCGCGGTGATTGGCTGTCCTTCTCTGATCGAGACCCTTCCCTCATCCGGAATCGGAACGGCCCAGATATTCCGGCGGAACCGGTACTGCGCGTACGCGAGCATCTTCCCGTCCGCCGAGAGCGAAAGCCAGCGAGGATCCTGCCCACCGAACGTCACCCGCTGCGGCTCTCCCGGATCCTCGGCGTCGACCACGTAGACATCACGCGGACCGTCCCGGTCCGAGACGAACAGCAGGTGTCGATTATCCGGCAGCCAGACCGGATTGGTGTTGCGGTGTTCGCGGTCGGTCACGCGGATCGGTGTGCCACCGGCTTCGAGCACGACGGAGATGGCGGAGACGGAAGATTCATCGTCCGGCGCATCCGGCCTGTCGGGATACGCGATTCGGTTCCCGTCAGGAGACCACACTAGGCCGTAGGGGCCACGGACAGGGGCTGGTACTTGCAGCCAGCCCCCCGACCGCGCGAACAGCTGTTTGCCCTCGTCGCCCCGCCCGATCTCATACGTGTAGATCTCGACCGTATCGTCCGATGCCCACCAGTGGGCCGCGTACCGCCTACCATCGGGCGAGATC
>JBDHJO010000270.1:0-3439 GCA_039586875.1 Gemmatimonadota bacterium
GTCAAGCTCGGCCGCGGTCACGCTGTCGGGGAGCGCATCTACCGGTGCCGTCCGGGTGGACATGAAGAAGAAGTACTGACCGTCCGGCGATACGTAGGGAGACCATTCCGACCCGCGTGGTCGATTGATGTGCGCGCCGAGGTTGATCGGACCCGACCATGTGTCATCCGCGTTGCGAAAGACCACGTAGTAGTCAGTGCCACCGAAGGAGTCATCCCGTCCGAACACGCCGAGCAGCAGGTAGCGTTCATCCGGATCGATGAAGGCGTTGTACTGCTGATCCGTGGAGTTCACGGTCTCCGGGAGGCGTTCCGGATCGCGGTAGGCCGTCCCGTCCCACGTGGCCCGGTAGATCACGCTCTGACGGGTTTGCTCTTCCTCCCGTGTGAAGTAGATCGTGCCGTCGCGTGTGGTGGAGGGGAAGAACTCCGGTGCCTCGCTGTTGACGGGCGCCCCGAGGTTGTAGGGCTCGCCCCACTCCTCACCCTCGCGGTCCATCACCCAGATGTCCTGGTTGATCCATTGGCCGACGAGGGAGTCGGGCACCGCGCCGCCCTCGGGCGGGCGGGTCGACAAGAAGAAGAACCTGCTGCCATCCGGCGAGATGTGCGGCTCGAGGTTGAAGTATCGCGGGTCTCGCGAGAAGGCAGCCACCTCCGGCTTCGTCCAGCGTCCGTCAACCAGTCGTGTCTCCATGATGACGGCGAGCTGGCCGCTCATGAGACCGTAGTAGATCTCGCGTCCGTCGGGGGTCATCGCCATATCACGTTCGTACTGGCCGGTGGAGACGATGCCCGGCGCGAAGACGCGGGGCTCGCTGTCCGGCGGCGCCTGGCCGAGATACGGTCCCGATAGAGCCGGGAACGCCGGCTCCGTGCCTGGAGAGCATGAGACGGCGAACGCCATGAGGATCGAGATTGCCAGCGAAGGTGTTCGCATGATGGTTCTGCCTAACAGGAGCTTGAGGTGTCCGGTACCCGCGCATAGGGTTGTCTCAAGACAAACAGTATGGGCGAGAGCCTACCGGGTCGATACCCCCAGGAGCAAGTCACGATGACCCCACCATCCCGCCTGCGTGCGATCCCGTGGCTGTTGTCGGTTGCACTCTACTGCATTCCGATGCCTGCCGTGGCGCAGGAATCCCAGCGCGTGGCGGATGCCACGCTCCAAAGTCAACTCGAATCCATCACACGGGGATTCCGTGGCACGGTGGGCGTGTATGTGCACCATCTCACAACGGGCGCGACGGCGGGCATCAACGCTGACACGGTCTTCCCAACCGCGAGCATGATCAAGGTGCCGATCCTCATCGGAGTGTTCGACCGGATCGAGCGAGGGGAGCTTGGCTTTCTCGATACGCTCACGTACACCGACTCGCTCCTGTATCCAGGTGAGGACATCCTCGGGTCGTTTGCGGACAGCGCCATCATCCCGTTGGCGCAGGTGTTGATGCTCACGATTACCACGAGCGACAACACGGCGGCACTGTGGTCGCAGCACCTCGCGGGGACGGGAACGGCGATCAACGCCTGGTTGGCACGGCACGGCTTCGCCTCAACGCGTGTGAATTCGCGTACACCGGGACGTGAGGAGGCCCGGCAGGAGTTCGGGTGGGGACAGACCAGCCCCCGCGAGATCGCGGAGCTGTTGGTTATGCTGCGTGAGGGAAGGGCCGTGTCGCCGGCGGCGAGCGAGGCGATGTATCGGCACCTGACGAACATCTACTGGGCCGGAGAAGCGCTCTCCGAGATCCCCCCATGGGTGCAGGTTGCCTCGAAACAGGGTGCAGTGAATCAGTCGCGGTCGGAAGTGTTGCTCGTGAATGCCCCGTCGGGCGACTACGTCCTTTCGGTGATAACCAAGCGTCAAGTGGATGAGAGTTGGACGCCGAACAATGAAGGGTACGTGCTGCTCAGAGATATTTCCCGTGCGGTGTGGCGCCATTTCGAGCCGATGTCGGAATGGCAACGTCCGAAGGGTGCCGATCGGTACGTGCCCTAGGCTGGAAACATTCGACGTGACAGGCACGTAGACAGCAGTACGACCATTCGGTGAAGGGAGCGGTGCATGCCTCAGGCCATCGCGGAAATGATCGCCGCCCTGGTGGGCACGGCGCTGTTCGGTGGCTTCACGCTGGCCGGGCTCAGGATGTGGTTGCGGTATCGCGAGACGAAACTCCGGCTGGGGCAGGGCGGGGACACCGACCAGCTCGGCGAGGCCATCGACGGGCTCCAAGACCAGATCATGGGCCTGCGTGGGGAGGTCACAGATCTCCATGAGCGCTTGGACTTCGCCGAGCGCCTCCTGACCCGTGGGCGTCGGGAGCCGGGGGACACCGAAGCCGATCAGCCCAACTAGGTGAGGTCCGGGGAGGTCATCTCGATTGATGGGTCGACCCTGGCGGGTCGTGTCGCCATCTTTCATCGTCAGCACGCAGGGTGGTGAAGAGCGGGGCCGGGGCGGCTGCCACCGCAGTGCCAACCTCCAAGACACGTCACGAATTGCTGTTCTTCCGTTCGAGGTAATTCCATGAGGCGATCTAGTGTGTTCCTTGCCGCAGCCGCTGTGCTGTGTCTCACCGCATCCTCCACGGCGCTCGGACAGGTCGATGCACAGGCGGGACAGTACGACTACGGAAAGATGTGGACCTTCGAGTACGCACCGGCGGACTACTTCGCCGAGACGTACGGGTTCGATGCGAACGCAGCGTGGTTTGAGCGCGCGCGCCTGTCCGCCCTGCGCGTACCGCGTTGCTCCTCGTCGTTCGTGTCCCCAAACGGCCTGATGGTGACGAACCATCACTGTGTCCGGTCGGAGGTGGTCCAGGTGTCGTTGCCTGGCGAAACGCTGCTCGACAGCGGATTCATCGCATACGAGCTCTCGGAGGAACGCTCGATCCCCGGTTATTACGCAGATCAGTTGATTGCTGCGCTCGACGTCACCGAGGAGGTCTTCGCCGCGACAGATGTCGCGCCGGACGACGAGTCGCGCGGTCTTCGCCGCGACAGATGTCGCGCCGGACGACGAGTCGCGCACCGCTGCACGCGAGACCGTGTATGCGGAGATTGAAGCCCGCCTGCAGCGAGAGTACGCCGAGCTCGGCGAGCAGTTACAGGTCCAGATCGTACCCCTCTACAACGGTGGCCGTCACTCGGCGTACGTGTTCCGCCGCTTCACGGACGTGCGCCTCGTGGCCGCGGCCGAGCTGCAAATGGGGTTCTTCGGTGGCGATCCAGACAACTTCACCTATCCGCGGTATGCGCTGGACTTCGCGTTCCTTCGCGTCTATGAGAATGGGCGGCCGTACAAGACCGACCATTACTTCGGGTGGGGCAGCGGTGTCGAGGAGGGTGATGTCGTCTTCGTTATCGGCAATCCCGGATCCACCAACCGACTGGCCACGGTACGGCAGTTGGAGTACCAGCGGGATGCCATGTTG
>JBDHJO010000075.1:0-12573 GCA_039586875.1 Gemmatimonadota bacterium
GCGATGGACGAGGACACAGAATGGTGATCCTGGACAACGGGGGGCGGCACCCCTCTTTGCAGGACCGCCGATTCTCGGGTGTTGGTTCACCCATCCGCTCGTCGTCGCGGCAGCAGAACGCCTGCTCACGGAAGAGTTGATATCGATGGCTGCGCCGATGGAGATGTTATTGCTCCTGGTTCAGGATGTGACGGCAACCCAGGCCACTCCGCAGGGGGCGACCGGGTTCCGGAATTTCTGGAACGTGATCGAACAGGCCGGCCCCCTCAGGTGGCCGATCTTCGCCGTGCTCGGGGTGGGTCTCATCCTCGTCATCAGCAAACTCTACGAGCTGCTCCGGGACCGGTCGGCATCGGCAGCGCTCCTCGGCACCGACTACCGCGCGATGAGCCTGAAGGACATCACGGCACTCGTCTCCAAGCAGCGCGAGAGCATGCTGGCCCTCCTCCAGTCCACAATGCTCAACGTGTTTCACACCCGTCCGAGCGAGGGCATGCTGCACGACGAGATCACGAACTTCGTGTCGTCTCAGCAGGACCAGTTCGGCGTCTTCCGGCGCCGCATGGAGTTCCTGTCGGATACGGCCGGCGCGCTGGGGCTCATGGGTACGGTCTGGGGGATGTTCGCGGTCTTCTTCCAGGGGACGTCGGACCGGGACGTCATCCTGCGCGGCATGGGGATCGCTCTCATCACGACGCTCTTGGGTCTCGTGGTCAGCATCATTCTCAACCTGAGTGCCACCGAACTCTCGACGTTCTTCGAGAAGCGGATCGATCGGATCGCGAAGAAGTCGGATGAGCTTCGGTTCCGGCTGCTCGAGCTGGCAGCAGCCACCGCGGCGGCGAATGGCATGTCGCGCCCGGCCGCCCCGCAGCAGCCGGTGAGCGCCAAGGCGGCTGTCGAGCCGCCGCCGAGCCCGCCGAAGCGACCGGAGGCGCCGTCGCGCGGTGAGCCGAAGGCAGCGGCCAAGCCTGAACCGGCAGCTCCTGAGTGGGTCTTCGTGGAGACGCAGCCCGACGGGTACGCCGCGAAGGCGGGGGAGATCGTGCGCGGTCTCGAAGTTCGGGCGCTGCGTGACGGCGGCAAGCCCGCCGGCGGAACCACCGTCAGTGTGACGCTCCCGGCCGACGCGGGGACACTCGCCGATGGGGGACGGGAGCTGAAACGCGCGACGGATGCGTCCGGCATCCTGCGGTTCGATTGGCAGGCGCCCCATCGTGCGGGCGCGTTCGTCGCGACCGCCGCCGTCACGGGGCGCCCGGGCACCGATCGCCACATCGATCTCCGAGTCACTCCGGGTGCGCCGCATCGCGTCGAGCGAGCGGGAAACAACCAGGCCGCCGTTGCCGGGATGAAATTGCCGCAGCCCCTCGGCGTGCACGTGCACGATCAGTTCGACAACCCCGTGCCGGGCGTCGCCGTGCATTTCAAGGTCAAGGCGGGCCAGGGCCGCCTCGGCCAGCACGGGAAGGAGGCACGCGTCACGACCGATGAGCACGGGGTGGCCGCCGTGCCGTTCGCGGTGTCCAGCGAGGCAGGTCCGAACGCCGTGACGGCGACGGTGGACGGACAGGAACGTGCGCTCGAGTTCGTCGCTTTCGGGACGGAGCTCTAGGCAGGGCCATGCGCCGATCCGGGTTCATTGTCCGCTTCGTGGACGTGGTGCTGATCCTGCTGTTCGGGTTCATCAGCATTTCGAGTATTCGGGAGACGAGCATTACGCTGCCGCAGAGCACCGAAACGCCGCCGCCTGCGCCCGAGCTCGAGGAGATCGTGTTCGTGGGTATTCGGGGCGACGGTACCTACCTCGTGGACGACGAACGGATCCAGGTGCGGGGTGGGCAGGCGCTGTACAGCGTGCTCACGTCGCAACTCGCCCTGCTCGGCGACGCGCCCGTGAAGGTGCGGATTCGCGCCAGTTACGACACGCCGATGCGGTTCCTCGTCGAAGCGGCACAAGTGTGCGATGCGCTCGGTGTGCCAAAGGCCTTCGAAGTCATGCTCCGCGCCGAGGCATAGCGACCGATGACCAGCCGCGGCTTCCTGATTCGGTTCATCGATATCGGCCTGATCGTGCTGTTTGGGTTCATCCTGATCAGTGACATCGAGAACCTGTCGCAGGTCGAGCTGTCCCGGGCCACCGAGGCACAGGAGGTCGATGATGACGCGGTCGAGCGCGCGTTCGTCACGGTCGCCATCGCTCCGGACGGGTCCTTTGCGCTCGCCGATCCGGCGTCGGGAGATCTGCTCGCGGCGGGCGTCGAACGGGTCGACGTCCTCACCGAGCTCTTGCGCCGGATCAAGGCCGACCACGAGGAACTGGAGCAGGAACTGGTCGTGCTGATCAGCCCGCACGAGGACTCCATCGTGCAGCGGACCGTCGACGTGATGGACGTCTGTGACCGGCTCGGGGTGGGGAAGAGCCTGCAGGCGGATCTCGGTCTTGGGGAGGGGGCGTGAGCGTGCCCACCCGAAGCGCATGATCCTGCCCGCCCCACGTGCCGATGAGGGCCGCCGGCGAGTCGTTTCCTCCGTCGGCGCGCTTGTGTTGATGCTTGGGCTGTATGCGACGGTCCGCGGCACGCCCGTGCCGTCGCTTGGGTCGGCAAGCGCCACCGTGCGCCGGCTCGATCCGCTGTTCCTGGAACGGTATGCGGCGCCGCCCCCGCCGGAGGCGCCCGCCGATGCCGCCGACGACGAACCGGCCCCCGATGTCTCCAACGCCGGTGCCATCGATCAGGAGGTCGTGAGTGCGATCGACGAACTGACGCGCCGCTTCGCCGGTGGCGACGGTGATCTCGGGGGCGGCGGCGTTTCGCGGGGCGCGCAGCGGCCGGAAGCCCTCGGCGGGATCGAGACGGATCCCGACGACTCCCGCTTCAGCGAGGTGTTCGGTGGCGCCGCCGATCCAATCGCCCCGGTGACCGCGCCGCGCGCCCGAACGCCGGCCCCCCGGGTGAGCGCGGACGGTGGTGGCGGCGGGCTCGCCATCGGTGAGCGGCCGCAACGCACGGCGGCGACGCGTACGGCGGAACAGGACGCCGACGACCTGAATATCGCGGTCGAGGCACCGACCCAGCGGGAGGGGCGCGAGACGGACATGCCCAATGTCTCGCTCAAGGAGTACGGGGCGGAGAGTTTCGAGAGCTTCGAAGTGAATGCGCTGGCGTCGTGGATGCGGGCGAATGCGGCAGAACTTCCGGTCGGCGTACGTGTACACCTGAACTACCTGCCCTCGTTCCTCACGGCCGCGGCGCCGTTTGCGGCAGGCGATCGAGCGTTCGAACTTTACCTGATGTACAACGAGCCCCTCCGGGAACTGCACATCGTGCTCGTCGAAGGTGAGAGTTCGGTGTATTTGATCGACCGTGGCTTTCAGGCCCAAAGTCGGTCCTTGCGGGAGGGGACGGTCCGCCGCGTCGAGGGCGAGATCATGACGGTTGACTCGCAGCGCCGTGCGGCATCGGGCGATCGGGCGCAGGAGTTTTACAATATCTTTCTGTCGTGGTGGGAGGCGGCGAGCACCCAATGATGCTCCGACGCAGGCACGCACGGACAACGCACGGCCTCCGCCTGGGTGGCCTGGCATGGGTGCTGTCGCTGAGCGCATGCGGCGGATCGCCACCCGTGGTCGAGCCGGAGCCCGTCGCGGCCCCGACGATCGTGCCGGCCGGCGTCGACAGCACGGTCGCAGCCTACGCGGACTCCGTTGCGGAGGTGTCCTTTGTTGACGTCGACCGGCAGACCCAGGCCGATTCGCTGCAGCAGGCAGGCCGGGCCCAGGTGGAGCGGAGCGATTCCATCTGGGCGGCACTGACCGCCCGCCAGGACTCCCTCCGGGAGGTCAGTCCGGACGATTCGGCCCGGGCGCAGGAAGCGGTGACGCAAGGCGGGGAAGCCCTCCTGGAGTTGGATCGGCTGCTGCGCGAGTCGGAACTGGAGGCGGAGGCGCTCGCCCAGCGGACGGCCGTCCTGCTCGACAGCGCCCAGGCGGCCCTGGAAGCGGCCTACACGCTGAATCCGTTCGATTCCCGAAGCAAGCTGTGGCTGTCCCGTGTCTACGAACTGCAGGCCCGACGGCTCGGGCAGGCCGAGGCCTACCAGCAAGCGATCGACGAACTGGAGAAACTGTCGCAACTCACCCCCGATCAGCACACGGTCTTTGCCCTGTTGGCGAACAACTACTTCTACCTGGAAGATTGGGCCAGCGCGGCCGAGAACTACGAGCGGGCAGCCGTGGTGTACGAAGCGACCTACGACCTGGTGCCTGCCGACTCCGTGGTGCTTGACTCGGTGCTGGTCTTCACGTACGTCCGGGCCGAGGCCGACATGTACATACGCCGGCTGGACTCGGAACGGGCGGAGGTGGCGTTCCGGCGGGCGTTGCTGTACGCCCAGGGACCGGAGGATTCCACGTACATCGAGGGCGAATTGGCGTGGATGGCCTGGGACGACGGGAACATCGCCTCGAGCTTTGCCCGCGACTCCATTGTGGCGATCGAACAGTCCGGTGATCTCGAGACGGCCCGCACCGGGTACCTGGCCTTGCTGCCCCTGCTGTCGGCGCCGCGCGCCGTCGACGAGACCGACTGGAGACTGGCCATCGTCGATTACAACATCGGGAACACCGAAGCGGCGGCGGAGCGCCTGCAGAGCATCGTGGGTCGCACCGCGGTCGACTCCGCCGGTGCGCCGGTCGATGCCGACTACGAGCGATATTTCGAGGACTACGGAACGATCTGCCTGAACATCGGTCGTGACTTCCTGCACGAACAGCGGAACAACCGTACGGCGCTCAAGTACTTCGAACAGGCAAGCCGTTTCGTGTGGCCGGGCCGTGCTGTGGCCTACCTCGAGATCGCGACGCTGGTCCAGGGCAACGTGTCGCTGGCGCTCGAGAATGCGGGGCGGGCCCTCACCTACGAAGCCGACCTCTCCGTGGATGAGCGTCGGAGTCTGTACCAGCTCCTGATGGGTTTGCATCGCCGGACGGGGGACTTTGACGCTGCCCGTCGGTACCGGGACGCGATTCGGACCCTCCAGGAGCAGGGATCGTCGACGAATCGATGATTCGGATGGCGCGGTGGCTGCTGGGTGTGGCGGCCGTGCTCGCCGCTGCTCCGTCGGTGCGGGCACAGTCGGGACCGGTCGTCGACTTCACGCAAGTCACGCGACCTGTGGTCGAAGTGACCGATCGCCAGACCATTGATTTCCTGCTCTTCGAGTTGTTCATCGAACCGCTGCAGGAACCGTCCCGGCTCCAGGTCATCGACGTCACCCTCAACGGATACGGCCCCGACGACGTCATCGTCGTGTATCCGTCGGTCGAGGCGTTCCTGATTCCCGAGCTGCTGCCCGATTCGGTGCAGCAGATCATGAGTTCGTGGGCTCCGGAAGTCGAGTACAAGCTCGACTCCGGCAATCTGCCGTCGGATGCGCTCGCGGCACTCATCGGGAGCGCCTCCGACACCGTGAACCGGGCGGAGAAGGCGATCCTCTACGACGTGGTGCAGGCGGTCGAACGCAACTATCGAGACCTGCCCGTCGGCATTCTGTTCGAGCGGGATTCCGTCGGCTTCACCTTCCAGATGTGGGACTACAATCCCCCGGCCATGCAGTTCATCCCCCGACCGACGTTCGACTCGGACTCCACCGTGCAGTCCGTTCTCGAGCTGCTCAAGGACGTGGGATACCTCCCCGGCCAGAGTGCCGTCGGAGGTGGAGCGGCCTTCAGTCGTCCCTCGGACGGCATTGCCTCGGTGACGAAGGTGTTGCTGGACATCCGCGGGGTACCTGACGAGCAGACACGGCAGATGGCAGCGCGCACGGTGCTCCTCGGGTCGTTCGACTTCGATCGATCGGGCGCGATCGATGCGCCTCGTGAGATCGACGCGGTGCCGTGCGACGTCTGGGCGGCGCTGGACGCTGCCTTCCCGGGGTTCCTCTATCGGTACGGATTCACCGATCCCACCGGCCCGTACTTCGGCAGCATGCTGTTCGGGATCTCGGACGTGGTCCGCGATGCGGGAGCGGCGCGCGGCGTCGCATGTGCGGAAGGTCGCCCGCCGCCCGAGACCGTGGCCGCACTGGCGGCCCCCGCTGCTCGGCCGCGGTCCGTGCCCGGCCGCGTCGTCGAGTTCATGCCGACGGAGACGGCGGGGGAGATCGTCCGCGCTGTCGGTTCGGCCGAACCGGGATCCGCGGATTGGGCGGCGGCGGTGAAGTCGGTGCTGGTCGAGCACTACGACGCCGATGGATCGGGCTCGCTCGATGTGCCGGCCGAGGTATCCGCCGTGCCGTGTCAGGTATGGCAGGCTGTGCGCTCGACCCACGAAGGGTTCATGGAGGATCTCGGGTTCACCGGCGGGGGGACGTACCTCGGTGATCGCATCGGCATTGGGGTGTCGCAGCAGCAGGTTGCCGTTGGGCGGGTGCGGTCATGCACCGGACGGGCGCAGCCACTCGTCGAGCGGCGGGTGCGATCTGCCCCTGGCCCGGCAGCGTCGACGGGAACGCGTGCGACGGCGTCTCCGGCCATCGCCAGTACGCTCGGCAGACTGTCCGCCGTATCGGTGATCGAGAACCGCCAAGTTGCCGCCCGGACGATTCTGCTCAGCTCGTTCGACATCGATCGGTCGGGGTATATCGACGCGGCCGACGAGCTCGACGCCATGTCCTGCGATGTCTGGAAGGCACTCGACGTTGCGTTCCCCGGTTTCGCTGAGGAGTACGGGTTCGTGGGCACCGCCGCTGGGGGATCGCAGCGATATCTTGGCAGCATCATCTTCAATATCTCGGTGCGACTCCGTGCGCCGGCGGGTCGCCGAGTCGCGGCGTGCCTCAGGGATGAGGAGCCGCCGCCGACGGCGGCAGCGGACGTCAGTGATCTCGCGGAGACGATCCGTGTTCCGGCGGTCCTGCAGGAGTTCCTGAACACCGAGACGGCCGTGCGCATCGCGCGGAACGCTCTGCGCGTCGAGCCGGGATCCGCCGCGTGGGCGTCCGCCGTACGGACCGTGTTGCTCGAAGAATACGACCTCGATCGCTCGGGCATGCTCGATGCTCGAGGTGAGATCGACGCCGTGCCCTGTCTCGTGTGGGAGACTGTGCAGGCCACCTACGGTGGGTCGCTGGTGGGGCTCGGATTCGGAGCCTCCGGGCAGTATCTCGGTGACCGCATCGGCGTCGCAGAGGCCGAGCGGGTCCACAGCGGCCACAGGATTCTCGCCTGCTCGTCCCAGTGAGATCGGTCGTCTGCCTCGGCCTTGCGGTCACGGCGGCAGCCTCCACCCTCAGTGCGCAGCAGCGAGAAACCGTTGACGCGGTGCGGGTGCAGGATGCCGCGCCTGTCGTCGACGGCCACCTCGACGATCCGGTCTGGGCACGCGTCGCTCCGGTGACCGACTTCGTGCAGCGGAACCCCATCGAAGGTGCGGAAGCGAGCGAGCGTACCGAGGTGCGGTTCGCCTACAATGACGGGGCCCTGTACGTGGCCTTCCGTGGGTTCGACCGCAACCCCGACCGCATCGACAGTCGGCTCGTACGGCGCGATGAGTTCGTCTCGGCGGACAACTTCAGCCTCTACATCGACTCGTACGGCGACGGGCGCACGGCGTTCGAGTTGACGTTCAACCCCTCAGGTGCCCGTCGCGACGTGTTCATCTACGACGATGGGGCCGGCCGCGACGATTCGTGGGATCCCGTGTACGACTGGGCCACGCGCACCGATTCGCTCGGTTGGACCGTGGAACTGCGCATCCCGTTCTCCCAGCTGCGGTTTGCGGCTGCGGACGAGATCGCGTTCGGGCTGCGCATTCGCCGTTCCATCAATCGGCGGAACGAGGAGGTCAACTGGCCGTTCTTTCCGCGCGATCAGGCGGGCGAAGTCTCGAACTACGGACGGCTCACGGGTCTGGTCGCGGTGCCCGCACCGCGCAGGCTCGAGTTCCTGCCGTACGTGGCAGGCAGTGCCAGCTTCGAGCCGGGGGAGGAGGGGAACCCTTTCGCCACCGGTCGGAAGTCGGACCTGCGGGTGGGGGGCGATATCAAGCTGGGAGTGACGAGCAGCGTCACGCTCGATGCCACGGTCAATCCCGATTTCGGGCAGGTGGAGGCCGACCCGGCGGTCGTTAATCTCTCCGCGTTCGAGTCGTTCTTTCCCGAGCGACGGCCCTTCTTCGTCGAGGGGACGAATCTGTTCAGTTTCGGGCTCGAAGCGCCCGAGAACCGCGGGTTCTTCGGTCGGGGCGGACAGGAGGGTCTGGTGTACACGCGGCGCATCGGGCGCGCACCGCAGGTGTCCTCCGAAGTCGATGGTGGCTACGCCGAAACGGTCAACCAGACGACAATCCTCGGAGCGGCCAAGTTGAGTGGACAGGTGGGGAAGGGGTGGGCAGTGGGGCTGTTGCAGGCCGTCACGGCGAAGGAGTGGGGGGCAACGGTGGATTCAGCGGGTGTCGAGGGACGGGCACCGGTCGAACCGCTCACGAGCTACACGGTCGCCCGTGCCCAGCGCACAGCTGCCGGTGGGCGCGTGGCCTACGGCGCCATCGGAACGGTGACCGCCCGGTCGATCGACGAGCCAGCGTTCGCGGAGCTCCACAGGAACGCGTGGTCCGGTGGGTTGGATTTCTCGGCGCGCTTCGGTCGACAACAGTACGAGATGGCGGCGGGGGTGTTGGGATCGCGCGTCGAGGGGTCGGAAGCGGCCATCCTGGAAACCCAGGAGCGGTCGGCCCGCTACTTCCAACGTCCCGACCAGGATCACATGACGTTGGATTCGTCGCGCACCTCCCTCGGGGGCGTCGGCGCGTACGCGCGCATCGCGAAGGTCGTGGGGTTCTTCACGTTCGACGGGAAGTACGAGGGTCGTTCGCCGGGCTTCGAGGTCAACGACCTGGGGTTCATGCGGTCCGCGGACACCCATACGCAGGATCTCGAGGTCGAACTCCGGTGGCTGGAACCGGGGCCGGTGTTTCGGGAGTTTCGCTGGCAAGCGCAGGAACGAGCGTCCTTCACGTGGGGTGGCGAGCGCACACGCACGACCGTCGACAGCCGAGTCTCCGCGGACTTGCTCAACTATTGGAACGTCTCCCTGTCCGGTGAGCGCGTCTTCTCGGCACTCGGGGTGCGCTTGTTGCGTGGTGGGCCCGCGGTGATAGAGCCCGGGAAATGGGAGTTCGGCGGCTCGGCACGCACCGACTTCCGCCGTTCCGTGTGGGTCCGCGTCGATGGGCGATACGAGACCGAGGATGTCACGGGCGCGCACGGGCTCAGCGCGGGTGGGTCCGTGCGGTGGCGCCCTCCCGGCAGCTTCTCGATGGAGCTCGAGGGCCGCGGCAGCTGGAACATCGAAGATCGCCAGTATCTCACGCAGGAAGCGGTGGCCGATTCGACGTACTACGTGCTGGCCGGATTGGACCGTCGCGAGATTTCGTTGACGCTGCGCGCCGACCTCGCACTCACGCCGCGGCTCTCGATCGAAGTGTACGCGCAGCCGTTCCTTTCGGCAGGGCGGTACGACGGGTTCAAGTTCGCTGCCGATCCCAAAGCACCCGAGTATGCCGGTCGGTTCGATCTGTTAGCGCCTGATCAGATTGACCGCCCGGGAGACGGGGAGGACATCGGCATCGACGTGGAAGGGGACGGCACACCGGACTTCACCATTGGTGAGCCGGACTTCAGGATCGTCTCGCTCCGAACGAACGTCGTGCTCCGCTGGGAGTTCCGGCCTGGGTCGACGTTCTTCTTCGTGTGGCAGATGAATCGGCGGGGCGAGGAAGACACCGGTGATCTCAACGCCTCCGGGGCGCTCTACGACGCATTGGAGGCCCCGGGGGTCAACGTGCTGGCCGTGAAACTCGCGTATTGGTTCGGTCTGTAGGGAGTGTCGGACCAGCGGCGGAGGCCGCCGCTCGAGGCAGGAGGTGATCATGATGAAGACACACTGGAGCACGAGATCGATCCTCTGGGGACTGGCCGCGCTGTCGTGGAGCGGCCCGCTCGCCGCTCAGCAGGCGTACGGTAGTGCTCCCGATTCCGTCCGTCGGCTCGTCGCGGATTTCCGGGAGGCACACGGCATTCCCGGTCTGGCAGTTGCGGTTGCGCGAAACGGGCAGGTCGAGTGGGCGGAAGGGTATGGGGTGGCGGACCTGGAAACCGGTGTGCCGGTCACGACGAACACCCGCTTCCGCATCGGGCCGATCTCCATGTCGCTCACGTCCGCACTGGTCGGACACCTGCTCGAGGAGCATCGTCTCGATCTCGACGCCGACGTGCATCGGTACGTGCCCGACTTCCCGAAGAAGCGGTACCGGGTGACCGTCCGGCAGCTCGCGGGCCACCTCGGCGGGATCCGCCACTGGGTCGGGGAGGAGTACCGGAACACGCGCGCGTACACATCCGTCACCGAGGCCCTGACGATGTTCGCCAGGGACACGCTGATCTTCGAACCGGGTACCCGGCAGAGCTTCTCCGTGCTCGGTTACACCCTGCTCAGTGCCGCGCTCGAGAGCGCCGGAGGCGACGATTACCTGACGCTGATGCAGCAGGATGTCTTCGATCCGCTCGGTCTGACGGGAACGAGCGCAGACTGGGCGGACCGCGCGGTGCCGGACCGGGCCGCCTTCTACGAGGTTGTCGATGGCGAGGTGCGGACGGCGCCGGCCGTGAACAACAGCCACAAGTGGGCCGGTGCCGGACTCGTGTCGACACCGGCTGACCTCGTGCAGTTCGGTGTGGCGCTGTGCAGTGGCGAGTACCTCGAGACCGAGACCGTCGAGACACTCTGGAAGTCCATGAAGACCGACGACGGCGTGAAGACCGGCTACGGTGTCGGGTGGATGGTCGGCTGGGACGAGCACGAGCGGCGGGTGGTCAGCCACACGGGGAGCCCGGTGGGGGCGCGGGCCATGCTGTTGGTCTATCCCGATGATTGCTCGGCGGTCGCGATCGCGGCCAACCTCGCCGGCGTGCAGTTCGGGAGCCTAGCGCAGGAGGTCCTCGCCCACTTCGGGCGCTGACGTACGCAGCACGTCGCTCGTCGTCCCTGCGCGGCGATGACGCCGCAAACCCGACGGCCGTGATCGCCATTCTGGACGCCGGTTGTCTTGCGTCGGCGCACTACCGACACAACATTGGCCGGATCATCACCTCAACCTCGCACGTGCACTCCTAGCTTCGCCGCATGCGGTCGGTTCCCGCGCATGGGAGTGCCGAGGAGTTTGCCATGCGCTACGCCGCCCAAACGCCGGTCCTGCTTCTGCTCGCCTCCGTCACGTTGGCCGGGTGCGCAGCCGAATCCGATGCGTACGCGACCTGGGACGGCACCATGCGCGACAGCGCCGGTGTCGTCGTCGTCGAGAATTTCGGCGAGCCGGTCCTCGGTGCCGATGCCTTCGAGTTCGTGGAGGAGGTGCTCCGCATCGGCACGCAGTTCGGCGACTCGACCTATCAGTTCGGCCGCATCACGGGATACACTGTTCTGTCCGATGGGCGAATTGTGGTGGCGGATGCGCTCGGGCATCACCTGAAGTTCTTCAGTCCCGACGGTGAGCACCTCATGACGGTCGGGAAGGCCGGGGAAGGGCCCGAGGAGTTCGGGCGGCGCATGCTGGATTTGCTGCGTACGTACGGCGATACGCTGATCGTGCCTGATTGGGGCAACATGCAGGTGCATCGTATCGCCCCTGACGGCACGTGGCTGGGGAGCTTCTCGATGCGGCCGGAGGGTGGTTTCTATGTGGCGGGTTGGGACGACGTACCGTCCGGCATGATCGTGTCGCTCCTGCGTGCGATCAGCACGCCAGACGCGCCAGCTGTGGACACGATGGACGTCGTGGTCGTCCGCGACTCGCACGGCGCGTTTCTCGATACGATCGCCCGCGTCCCCACCTCCCGTTTCGTCACCTTCCGGGGTGGCGATCCCCATTGGAGGTTCTTCGCACCTCGCCCGGACTTCGACTTGTTGTGGAACGGCGGAGGCGTCACGGGACGGAGTGATCGATATGTGCTGCACTGGCGTGCGCCCGACGGCCGACTCGACCGCGTCGTCACCCTGCATCGCGAGCCGGTGCCGCTAGGGGAGGAAGACCGCCGCATCCTCATGGAGGCGATCGACCGCATGCTGGAGAACGCCGGTGTTCCGCTTCAGCGCGCGTCGGAGATCAAATCGCGCACTTCGTTTGAGTCGGACTACCCGGCGTTTCGACGTTTCGTGAGCGGGCCTGGCGGCACGCTTCTGGTACAGCAGCTTCGTCCGCTCACGGACCTGACCGACGAGGAGCTCGAGGGGCTGAATCCCGGGTCCGGTCGGCCGCCGGGATCGCGTTCCTGGGACGTCTTCGATCGCGAGGGGAGGTACCTCGGGGTACTGACGTGGCCGCCGGATTTCTTCGGCATCCGATTCGAATGGGACGAGGCCACCGGCACGTGGATCAACTACGGGATCGCCACGGACGACCTCGACGTGCAGTACGTCGTCGCCTGGCGCGTGCGGGGGCTGCCGGCACCCTGACCGCCGCCCACTGTGCGGAGGCGCTAGCGGGCCGCGCGGGTACCCAGGCTAAGGGTGAG
>JBDHJO010000271.1:0-6462 GCA_039586875.1 Gemmatimonadota bacterium
CGCACAGCGCCACCATGCACAAGAACCACATTCACTGGGGGATCGAGTAATGCCCATCTGGGCCAAGGGCTACGAGGTCGATGCCGACGTGCTGGCGTTCACGACCGGCGACGATCACCTGCTCGACCGTCGGTTGGTGCCCTACGACTGCCGAGCATCGATCGCCCATGCCGAGATGCTCGCGCAGGTCGGACTGTTGAGCACCGCCGAATGCGCCGGGCTCGTGGACGGCCTCGAGACCATCGTCCGCCTCTGGGACGAGAACGCATTCGAGATTCGTCCCGAACAGGAAGACTGTCATACGGCGATCGAGGAGTGGCTGACCGCGAACGTCGGCGAGGCCGGGAAGAAACTGCATGTGGGTCGCTCGCGGAACGACCAGGTCCTCACGGCACTCCGGCTGTATGAGAAGGATGCCATAGGGTCTCTCACCGAGGTACTCGCCGGATATCGCGCGGCACTCCTGCAGCAGGCAGAACGGCACGCCGGGGTGCCGCTGCCGGGTTACACGCACATGCGGAAGGCAATGCCGACGACGGTCGGCACGTGGCTTGGCGCGTTCGCAGCCACTGCCGCCGACGATGCGGACCTGCTCGCCGCGGTCACGGCGCTGGTCGACCGTTCCCCGCTCGGCACCGGTGCAGGGTACGGGGTCCCCACGCTCCCGCTCGATCGTGTGGCAACCGCGCGCGCCCTCGGGTTTTCCGCCGTGCTCGAGAACCCCATCCATGCACACTTCACGCGGGGGAAGACCGAAGCCGCCGTGCTCGGCGTCGCGACGCAGATCCTCCTCGGCCTGAATCGCCTCGCCAGCGATCTCCTGTTGTTCTCGATGGACGAGTTCGGGTTCGTCGCGCTCCCCGATGCGCTCTGCACGGGATCCTCGATCATGCCGCAGAAGAAGAACCCGGACCTACTCGAACTCGTTCGCGGGCAGTATCACGTGGTCGCCGCCGAGGAACTCAAGGTCAAGAGCCTCCTCGGCAACCTGATGACGGGGTATCAGCGCGATCTCGGGCTCACCAAGGGGCCGGTGTTCGTTGCGTTCGACGTGACCGTGGCGTGTCTGCGCATGATGCGGAAGGCCGTTGAACTGCTCGAGGTCGACGCCGAAGCCTGTGCCTCGGCGATGACGTCGGAGCTCTACGCCACCGAGGAGGCGTATCGGCTCGTCGAGCAAGGTGTGCCGTTCCGGGAGGCGTACCGGCGGATCGCACAGCGGTACGTCGATCCCTGAGGTCCGGCGAGCGCCGTAGTCTATAGCACGATCACGTTGGCGCCCCAGCGCACAACCGTATGATTGCACGCCGCATGAGGAACGACCCATGAAGCGCGTTCGCACGCTCGAACATCGCGGGACGGAGATCGTCCACCTCGACTTCAGCGGCATTCAGGATGCCGCCGAGGCGCAGGAGATCATGAACACGGCCCAGACCGTGATCGCGGCGATCCCGGAACGGACAGGACTCACACTCACAGACGTCACCGATGCGACATTCGATGCCAAAGTCGCGGAGGCACTCTGGAAACTGTTGCGTGCCAACAAACCCCATGTTCGCGCGGCGGCGGTGGTGGGGATCGGCACGGAGGAGCAGCGCATGCTCTTCGACCTCGTCACGCATCAGTCCCGGCGGAGGATGGAGGTCTTCGACGATGTCGAGCGCGCCAAGGACTGGCTCGTCGAGCGGGGAACGGGTGCGGAGTGACGTGAGCGCCCGGATTCGGAGGAACACCATGCGGGTAGGACCATCGTTCCTGGATGAGACGCTCGGGGCGTGGCGGGACGTCCGCCATGGCCTCGTGGCCGAGCTCGAGACCATACCGGCCGGCAAGATGGGGTTCTGTCCGGCCCCGGATGTTCGCAGCGTGCGCGCGCTGATTCACCACATCCTGGAAGTCGCGTGCATGACGGTCGGAGAGCTCTGCCGTCCCGACACGGACTTCAAGCGTGTGCCGTGGCCGGCCCTGCTCGAGATGTACGGTGGTCACGTCGCGCGCGCGAAGAGTCGCAAGGATCTGGTGACGTTGCTCGAGAGCCAGATGGACGATGCCGAGCGGAGGGTCCGGAGGGCGGGACAGCTCGCGTTCGAGCAACTCATCACCAACTTCGACGGGTCCCGCTGGACCAAGCTGCAGTGGCTGCACCATGCGATCGCGCACGAGATGTACCACCGGGGCCAGATGACGCTCTACGTGCGGCTGCTCGGTCGCGTGCCGGCGCTGACACGACAAATCGAGGGATCGTGATGGGCGACCTGACGCGCCGGAGTGGGTGACGGTGGAGAGACAGGTCCGGAGTCCGTCGGGTGGCTCGGCGCCGGCCGGGACGGTGGAGGTGCCCTGACCGTGGATGTGCACCGAGCCTACCGGGTGTTGGGCCTGTCCGCGGACGCGAGCGCAGAAGAGGTGCGGGAGGCCTATCGTGATCTCGCCCAGGTCTGGCATCCCGATCGGTTTGTGCACAACGAGCGACTCCGGGACAAGGCGGCGCGGAACCTCCAGCGGATCAATGAGGCCTTCAACCTCGTGCGCGATCGTGCGCCGGATGCGCCGATGCCGCGGCGGTCGGTGTTCGACATGACGCTCGACACGGTCCGCGATCTGGGTGACATGATGCAGACCGCCGTGTCGGGAAGCCCGCCATTGCGCGCCCGTCGCGGGCCGGCCGTGCTGGGCCTGGGGCCGATCGAACGAACCGCCACGCATCGCACCGCCCGGCGACGCAAGCGGCGGAGTTCGGGTGTCGCAGTGGGGGTCACCATCGTGGTCATCGTGGTGGTGGCCGTTGCCGCTTGGCTCATGATGTGAAATAGATATTCTGCATAGAGAAAAAACGCTCCTGCGGGACCGTTTTCGTGCGGCGGTGTATGTTCTGACAGAACGGAGAGGGTGCAACAACCGGCTCCAGCGAAGACAGTTGGACATGGATCAGGAGGTCGATGTGGTACTTCGTCGGACGGAAGGAAGACTCGGACAACGCATTGCGCTTGCTGTGGCCGCCGTGGTCACCGCCCTTGTGGTACCGGTAGCCACCGGCGCCCAAGCCGGAGATGTGAATCAACTGAACGACGGTCCCCACGTGTACTGGGAGTCGAACACCGACGCGATCGTGTTCTACCTCTGTGGCGGTGAACTGCCGATGCAGCGGTATCGGACCTCGAGCAACCTCGCGTTCAAGGGCATGTGCGGGGACTCGCTCGTCACACACGAGATACCGGCGCGTCGACCGACGATCGAGTCTCCCGAGTTCTCCGACGTGCCGAAGATCTTCGCCATGAGTGACATTCACGGAGACTACGATGAGCTCGTCCGGCTCTTGCAAGCGGCCGGTGTGATCGATGAGCATCTCGGGTGGAGCTGGGGGACAGGACATCTGGTCGTGGTCGGCGACGTGTTCGACCGCGGTGACCATGTGACCGAATGTCTCTGGCTCATCCATCGACTGGAACGCGAAGCCAAGACGGCCGGCGGCCGGCTGCACTTTCTCCTCGGCAATCACGAGATGATGGTCCTGCGCGGCGACGAGCGGTACGTGAATCCCAAGTATCTCGGCGGGATCGTCCGGTACACGACGATCGCGCACCGGGATCTCTATGGACATGGAACTGGGTCGGTGGCTGCGCACGAAGAACCTCGCCGTGAAGGTGAACGATATCCTGTTCGTGCACGGAGGGGTGAGCCCTGCCGCCGCCGAGCGTGGACTGGACATCAAGGCGATGAACCGCACCGGACGCAAGCTCATCGACATGCGGTCCAACGAGCTCTTCTTCAGCGACGAGCCCTTCTTCGTCAACGGTACCGAGGGACCACTCTGGTACCGAGGGTACCACTACGGCCGTGAGGGCCGGTACGAGCGAATCACGTCTGAGGAGCTCGACGCCGTCCTCGGTTTCTACAAGGCATCGGCGGTCGTCGTCGGGCACTCCGAGCGCGATCGGGTCGAGTCGCTCTACGAGGGCCGCGTGTACGGTGTGGACGTGCCGGTCGAGGATCTCGGTGGCTTCGAAGGACTCCTGTGGGAGGCCGGAACGTTTTCCCGAGTGGCAGACGACGGCACGGTGGAGCCGGTTCCTTCTGGGGGCGTTGCGGACCCTGACCGCTTCTAGGCGCATACCCCGTTCACCGACACGTCGCGCGGGTGCGTGCGCGGCTGTCCTCGGCGTGACCGTGCTCGCAGTGCTTGGGCATGCTGATCAGGTGCATGCCCAGGAGGCGGGCCCGGTCTCGCCGCGTTGTTCCTCGCCGCCCCCGCCCGATTTCGAATTCTGGATTGGCACGTGGGACATCGTGAATCTCCAACGTCAGCCGGCCGGTGACGATCCCACGTGGTACACCACGGGAGACGCCACCTCCGAGGTCCGTCCGGTCGTCGGGGGCTGCGGGGTCGCGGAGTACTGGTGGGGCGACCTCTCGTACGATCGCCTGCGTGGGTTCAGCTTGCGTTCCTTCGACGGCGCGCGTGCACAATGGACGGCGATACTGTTCTGGCCCAATCGCAACCAGCCGGGGTTCGGCTCGCTCGAGGGGCAGTTCCGGCACGGGCGCGGCGAGTTCTTCACATCGCGCACGGACGAGCACGGCCGCACGACCCTGACGCGCTTCACCTTCTCCGACATTCGACCGAATGCGCTCCGCTGGGATGCTGCGGCGTCCGGAGACTCCGGGATGAGCTGGCGCCCCAGTTGGATCATGGAGTTCACGCGCCGGCCCCCAGAGGCGCTGGCGCCCCGCCCGCTGTGGGCCGACAGCGTCCCGCGTTGTGACTTTCCCGAGCTGTACGAGTTCGATTTCGCGTTGGGATCGTGGACCGGCACGGCGACGATCGGCGCGGCCGACGCGCAACCGGCCCGGCTGGAGTCGCATCGCATTGTGGGCAGCTGTGCCCTGGAGGAGCGCCTCGAGATTGGTGACGCGTTCGAGGCCTTCGAGGTGCGCGCCTTCGTGCCGAACGAGGACGGGTGGGTTGCCTACCGGTTGGATTCGCACCGGCCGGTGCTGCAGCGGTTGGCGGGTTCCGTAACGGGCGGGCGCGCCGAGTTGGCTGGCACGCAGCAGACCCAGGATGGTCTCGCCGTGCTCGTGACCGAGCAGTGGCAGTGGCGCGGCGATGCTGCCCTCAGGTACGAGCTCAGGGAGTCACGGGATGGTGGAACGACCTGGACCTCGTTGGTCGGTGCGGAGTTGTCCCGCGATGCGCCGACACGTCAGTGAATCCCGAACGGCGGGCCGCACGTAAGGTGGGGTGATGCTGAAGGCAACGCTCAAGCTCGTCGCGCTGGTGACCGTTATCCTGGTTGCCTATCCCGTGTTGCACTATCGGGCTGTTTCCCCCTGCGAGATGCTGCGGAAAGAGCTCATGTGGCAGCTGGAGGATCGGGTTGCTGCCGCGGCTGACTCGGCCGCCGCGGTCATCTCGGCGTTCGGCGTGGAGTCCGAGGACATCGACGACGACATCGAAGGTGCGCTGGAGGGCATGGCGGCGGGAATCGCCGCCGGTGTCGCCGAGGCGAAGGTCCGTCGCATGTCACCGGGTGCGTGCGCCCGTGAGTTGTGGAGCATCACGATCGGCGGGGATGACGCCTACGAGGGCGGGGCCTAGCGCGCCACCCTACTCCCGCACCGCAAACATCACGAGATCACCAGGCGTGATCGCGACGTCGCTGTCGACCACCGTGCGGACCTGGCCGGTTGCGAGTTGCGCTTCGGTTGCAACGATCTCGAGTTCCGCGAGCACCGTCTTCTCCCAGCCGATACGTTCCTGCGTGACGGGGTGCACGAGTGCTTCTCCACGACGGAAGGCGACGAACCAATCCCCTGGCCGGACACCGCGCTCCTCGCCGAGGTCGACGATCACGTCCGCGTCCCGGATGGCGATGACGAAGCCGACGAGCGGCGCTGCCGTCGCGACCAGCCGCGCAGCCTCGTCCAGTGCCTGCGTCGTTGCCTTGAGATAGAGGGGATCGTAGTCCGTGGGGCCGCTCACGATCTCGCCGTCGGCCGTCGTCACGATCCTGTCCTCGGCCATGCCCTGCGCGGTCTCAGAGATCACGACCTTTCCGGACGTCGTGTTGACGGCGCGAACCTCGACGGTCACCTCCACGCGAACGAGATCGTAGGCGAACTTGTCGATCGTCTGATCCGACGCCTGGGTCACGGTCCCGAAGACCACCAACTCGGCGCCGAGGATCTTCCCGACGCGCGCGGCGGTTGCAGGGTCCACGCGAACGGTGGCGCCGAGGTTCTGTTCGGCCATGAGTGCATCGAGCCGGTCCCGCTCGACCACCGTGAACCGCCCGGCCTTCACCAGGGGCGTCAGCACCATGTCGGACATGCGGAATCGCAGGCGCTCCTCGAGCACCTGGCCACCCGTGAAATCCATCACGGCGACCACGGTCTTCGGGCTTCGTCCCTCATCGAGCCGTTCGAAGAAACTGTCGTTCCAACCCGATGGGAGCCTGAGAT
>JBDHJO010000272.1:0-2981 GCA_039586875.1 Gemmatimonadota bacterium
GTCAGCCCACTCAATGGCGTATGGGGAACCGGCCCGGATGACGTTTGGGTCGTCGGGGAGCGGGGAGTCATCCTGCGGTACGACGGGAGTGAATGGAAGCGGTTGTGGTGGGATCCCTGATCGTCACGGCGCACGGTCAGCGTGCAGCGGCTGCAGTCACTTCAGCGAACCAATTCAGCACGACATTCAGCTGCTGCGGCGGCTCCGAGCGGAGCATCAGGAATCGCTGCCCGTCCGGCGTCACATGGTACCCGAGACTCCCGCTCGGCCCGGGCTCGAGGTCGTACTGACCCCTGAAGAGCAGCTCGGGCGCACCGAAGGTGAACTCGCCTGTGCCCCCGCTGATCCGTACGACGAACATCTGATCGCCCCGCCGGAAGAAGATCTCCGTCCCATCGCGTGACCAGACCGGTGCGGTGCCGCCGCCGCGCGAGATGCGCTGACGCCGGTCGCGATCGGGGTACCCCATGACGTAGATCTCGTCCCGCCCGGATTCGTCCGACACGTACGCCAACCACCGGCCGTCCGGCGAGAACATCGGTGAACGCTCGTTGGCCGGCGTCGCCAGCACGGGCACCGGCTCACCGTCCGGCGGCAGCACGTAGATATCGCGGTGGGCCGCTTGACCGATGAGGTAATACGCGAGCGTCCCGTCGGGTGACCAGGAGTGCGCGGCCTGCGACACGCCCTCGCCCTCCAGCAGCGGCTCGAGCTCGCCCGACCCATCCACCGGCATCCGGACGAGATCCCATCGGCCCGGCTGGAGCTGGTGCGAGAAGACGATGCGCTCGCCGTCCGGGGTCCAGACGGGATCGGTGCTCTGCCCCGTCGTCAGCGGCGTGCGGGTGCGAGTCTCGACGTCGTACAGCCACAGGCGCAGCTGCCCAGGCTCGGCAATCGTGAAGACGATCTTGCGCCCGTCCGGCGATATCCGCGGTCGGTTGTAATTGGCCGGCTCGATATCAACCGGGGTCGCCGTGCCGTCCCGTTCCACCCACACCAGTGTCTGGGTCATACCGGCCGGCGCATGCACCATGGTGCCGTTCTCGGCGATGGCAAAGTGCGCCGCCCCGCCAACGGGCGCAGTGGGAACACTGTCGCGCAACGCGAACGACGGACCCGTCACCTCCAGTGCGCTCAGGTCGAACGGCACTGCTCTGAGCACCCCTGCCTGTGCATACACGAGGTGGCCTGTGTGCCCATAGGCTGCTCCGGCGGCTTCGCCGACCGACTCGAGGATGCGACCCGGCTGGTCGATCCCCGGCACCACGGCGATGCGCAGGCCCATCGAGGTCGTGACGACCACGGTGAAGGCACCGGCGGTGCCTGCGCGCTGCGGCATGAAGTACCCCGTCGCGCCCTCGATCGGCTCCCACGCCTGCGGCACGCCGCCCGCCGCTGGCACGTGCCAGAGCCGCGCGTCGTAGGTGGTGAACACAATGGTGTCGTTCACGCCCCATGTGGCCCCGGTGCTGATCAATGGGACATCGGCCAGCGGGAGCGGCGCGCCGCCGGCCACCGAGACCTTGTAGAGCTTGCCGCCAGCGAGGAAGGCCAACCACTGCCCGTCGGGAGAGAAGAACGGGTTGCGGGCGTCGTCCGTGTTCGGCACCGCGCGGGGAGCGGATTCGTCTGCAGTCTTCACGAACAAAGTGACGTCGCCGCCTCGTTGGCCGACGAAGGCCATGCGGTCGCCCGCCGGCGTGATGGCGAGCGGCACGCCCGAGTACGTGCTTCCCAACTCGTGCTCGGCCGGCAGGCGCATCGCCCATCGGCTAGTGGCGGTGTCATCCGATGCTCCATTGAAGCTCAGCAGCGCCGCACCAGTGGCCACCGCCGCCCACAGTCCCGCCCCTGCGGCTACCGCCCGCCACGGGAACGGTCGGCGCACGCTACCTGCAGCCTGCAGTGGCGTGGTGTGTGGGTTCTCCAAGGCCGCCACGAAGTCGGCACCGGACGCAAAGCGGTCAGCCGGGAGGCGCGCCAGCGCCTGCGCCAACGCCGCCTCGACCGACGGCGGTACCGTGTCGCGCACCTCTCGCACGGGGCGCGGATGCTCCGTCACCACCTTAGCGATGATGGCCTGGACGGTTGGCCCGGTGTGGGGCGGGGCGCCGGTGAGCATCTCGTACAGGACGGCCCCGAGGGAGTACACGTCGCTTCGGGCGTCCAGCGTACGGTCCCCCGCCGCCTGCTCCGGGCTCATGTACTCCGGCGTGCCGAGCGAGAACCCCGTCTCGGTCATCCGATCGCCGCCCGCCGCACTGACCGCGAGCGCGATCCCGAAGTCGGCGACCATGGCCTGGCCGTCGTGCAACATGATGTTGCCGGGCTTGATGTCCCGGTGAATCACCTGATGCCGATGTGCGTAGTCGAGCGCACCGGCTACCTCGCGCGTTATCCGCAGGGCGTCGGGGATCGGCAGCTGGGTTTCGCGCTGGAGCCGTGCCGCGAGGGTTTCCCCCTCGACGTAGGGCATGACGTAATACAGGAACCCGCCCGCGTCTCCCGAATCGAAGAGCGGCAAGATGTGGGAGTGCTGCAAGTTCGCCGTGACGCGGATTTCGTTCAGGAAGCGCTCGGCGCCGATCATGGCGGCCAGTTCCGGACGGAGAACCTTCACGGCGACCTGCCGCTGATGCCGCAGATCCTCCGCGAGGTAGACGACGGCCATGCCTCCGCTCCCGAGCTCGCGGTCGATGCGGTACCGCTCCGCGAGCGCAGCACGCAGGAGATCGAGTCTATCCGGCATCGGTGATCGTACTCCTCACCGGCAACCGTCGTTCCCCGTCGCCCGACAGACTACCGCCCGGATGGCGCAGCACGGGACTTTGAAGGGAAGGGCGCTCGTCAGAGGCCCAGCGCGAGGGCGTAGCCCAACCGGGTCTCGACGTCGAACTGGATGCGCTTGAGGCCGATGGCGTTGAACTCGTACAGCACGCCACCCACCTCGAGGAACCACGCCCCGAGGCGGCTTACGC
>JBDHJO010000273.1:0-2978 GCA_039586875.1 Gemmatimonadota bacterium
TCCCAGTTGGCGCCGTTGCCGAGCGGCTCGTTCTCGATCGTGACGCCCCAGATGTCGATGCCCTGTTCCGCGTACGCGCGGATGTACTTGGTGAAGTACATGGCCCAGGTCGGGTAGTACTCCGGGAGAAGCGCCCCGTCGTTCCAGTCGTTGTTGTCCTTCATCCACGGTGGGGCGGTCCACGGCGAGGCGATGATCTTGAAGCCGGACGCCGACACCGCCGCCGCATCCTTGATCAACGGCACGATGTCGTCGAGGTCCTCCTCGATCGTGAAGTGCTCGAGGAGCGTATCGCCGGGTACTTCGGCATACGCGTAGTTGCCGAGCGAGAAGTCGGAGCTGTTGATGTGCGTGCGGGTGAGCGTGTAGTCCGCCCCGCTCGGACCGAAGTACGCCTCGATCACCTCCTGCCGCTTGGCGTCCGACAGTTGGTTCAGCACGTATGCCGTGGACTCGGTGAAGGAGCCGCCGAAGCCAAGGATCGTCTGATACTCCGTCGCCGGATCGAGTGCGATCGTCGGTCGGTCGGTCGCTTCGGCATCCGCAAACTGCAGGGTCGCGATCTCGGCGAGCTTGTCACCGCCCCGCGACGTTTGCATCACGGTCGCCGTGGTCGGGACGTCACCGTCTTGGGTGTCGGCGCAGCCGATGGCGGCGCAGCACGCAAGCGCGGACACGAGAGATCTGCGGACTGTGGTCATCACAATCAGGTCCTTCCCAAGGGCCTGATACGTCAGGCCGGGTTGTGGACGAGTTCCCGTTCCAGTTCCTCGAGCGAGCGCCCCTTTGTCTCGGGCACCACCAGCACCACGAACACGAGGCCGACGGCGGCAAACAGCCCGTAGAGAAGGAACGTGGTGGCACTGCCGAAGTTCGCGAGCTCCCACGGGAAGATGAACTGCACGCCGAAACTGATGCCCGAGTTGATGAGCCCAACGAAGGAGATGGCGATCCCCCGAATACGATTCGGGAAGAGCTCCGAGAACAGCACCCACATCACCGGGCCGAGGGACACGGCGAACGCCGCGACGAAGCCCAGGATACCGAAGAGGATCAGCCACGGATTCATCGCGATCGCCGCGTTGATGAAGTCCGACTCGTACTGTGTGGCGAGCTCGTCGCCCAATGCGCTTTGCAGCGCCTGCTTGAATTCCACGTCGCTTTCGTACGTGGTCCCCTGGAGCTCCGCGACTGCCGGCACGTTGGCGTCCGCCGGCAGGGCCGTCACCGCATCATCGGTGAGCGTGTACGTCGCCGACGAGAATCCAAACGCGAGCACGGACATCGACACGGCAATCCCGGTAAGGCCCAGCGTGAGGAGCGGTTTGCGTCCGATCCGATCGATCACGAGGATCGCAACGATGGTGAACACCAGGTTGGCCAGCCCGACGAGCACGGCCTGCGCAAACGATGCGTCGGTGCCGATGCCCGACTGCTCGAAGATCATCGGGGCGTAGAAGAACACCGCGTTGATGCCCGTGATCTGTTGGAGAATCGCCACGACGATCCCGATCGTGAGCACGAGCCGCATGGCGGGGGCGAAGAGCTCCCACACGGAGCCCTTCTCCTTGCCCGCGTCCTTGGCGAGGCTGGCCCGGATCTCCTCGAGCTCGGCTTGGGCCTCCGCCTCGCCCACGGCGCGCGAGAGGATCCCCGTGGCTTCGGCGCTTCGGTTCCTGAGCATGAGCCAACGCGGGCTCTCCGGCACGAAGAACAGGCCGACGAAGTACAGGACGGCCGGCAGGGTTTCGAGCCCCAGCATCCAGCGCCAGTTGTACGTGCCGAGCCCCAGCGACTGTGCCCACCCCGCATCCGACTGCCCGAACCGGAGGATCAGGTAGTTGGTGAAGAAGGCAGCCGAGATACCGACGACGATGTTCAGCTGATTGAAGGACACCATGCGCCCCCGCACGCCGGCCGGCGCGATCTCGGCGATGTACATCGGCGCGATGATGAGCGACGCGCCGACGCCGAGGCCACCAATCATGCGGGCGATCACGAGGATCGTAAACGTCGGCGCCAGGGCGGAGGCGATGGCCGAGACGGCGTAGAGGACGGCGGCAAGGAACAGTACGTTGCGGCGCCCGATCCGGTCACTCAGCGGCCCCGACACCATCATGGCCAGCGTGGCGGTGAGCGTGAGGGAGCTCACCGCCCACCCGAGCTCGATCTTGGTCAGGTCGAACTGCGTCTCAATGAACCCGACGACGCCGGAGATCACCGAGGCGTCGAAGCCCATGAGGAACCCGCCCATCGCGACGGTGAGGGCGACGCGCGTCACGTACCGGTACTGGTTCATGGAATCTCCTGAGAATTCACGTGCCCGACGCTGCTGCTAGATTGCGGCATCCGCTGAAGATGCGGTACGGACGCCGTTTGGCAACGTGCCGTCCACATCCGGGGATCGAGGCATTCGGGAGGAGAGAACGCATGATGCTGAGGGGACTGCGTGGGGTCGTTGCGCTGGCGCTGGTCGGGGGCTCGACGGCAGGATGCGAGGCGGACAGGCCGTCGCTGTTTCAGAATGGGTTGATGGCCGGGGAGGCCATGGCCGTGTCGTATTCGGGGTTCCGGGAGGGGCAGCACCCCGATCGGGGGGACGGAGCGGTGAATCCGAGTGCCGGGGAGATTCTGGAAGATCTGGAAGTCCTGGTCGCGCATGACTTCGGCTTGATTCGCATGTACGACTCCCACGTGAACACCCGGCAGACGCTCGAGTTGATTCGGGAACACGCGCTGCCAATGAAGGTCGTGGTGGGGATCTGGCTGGACGCCGAGTTCAGCAATCACGAGGGGTGCCCGTGGCTGAACGAGCCGATCCCTGATGAGGTGTTGGCGGCCAACGCGGTCAAGAACGCGGCGGAGGTCGAGCGCGGCATCGCGCTGGCGCAGGAGTTCGGCGACATCGTCATCGCCGTCAATGTCGGCAACGAGGCACTGGTCGAATGGACCGATCACATGGTGCCGTTGGAGCAGGT
>JBDHJO010000076.1:0-12521 GCA_039586875.1 Gemmatimonadota bacterium
TTGACCAGGGACACGAGGACATCCGCGAGCGGCTGCCCGGCAGCATCCGTCACCTGGCCGCGCACGATCCCCGTTTGCGCCTGCAGCGGCGTCGCGCCAAGGAAGAGCGCGACGGCCACGCCGAGGCCAAGTCCCTTACACAAGCCTCGCATGGTTACCTCCAAGTCATTGGGGTGGATGGTGTTACGTTCTCTGATCTCACTGACATTCGCCTCGTAACCACCTCCTCGACCGCACCGCCGCGGCCGCACGAGCCGCGTTTGGGCACGATCACCATATGGCCAATGTATATGTCACAATAAGTATGTCAAGTGTAGAATTGTCACATAGTGATGTCGACCACATTTGTCGGGTTTCTCATCGCGTCGCCGGAACTGCGGATGGGACGATGCCTCCCCCATGCGCAGGGGTGCCGGTCAGGGTGGTGCGCTTGACGCACGGCGGCGGTGGTTGGGAAGGGGAGCAGAAGCCTGATATATTGGGGGCTCGAATCGCCGGTGCGAGGCGAGGGTCGGACCGACCGAGATCAAGGTGATGTGATGGCCAAGAAGTACGTGTCCAACAAGGACGTGTCTGTCAGGATCTTCCGGAGCGACGTGCTCGAGTGGTTCACGCACGTGCATCCGCTCCTGCCGCACGTCCTTTATGTGCCGCTAATCGCGGTCATGCTGTACGTGAGTGCGGCCAACGGGGTGGCGCCGGGGCGGATCGCACTGCTCTTCCTGGGCGGCGTGATGTTGTGGACGATCGCCGAGTACTTCGTGCATCGATTCGCGTTCCACGCGGGCCCGAAGATCGAGGACGAAGTCCGAGAGATCGTGGCCGCCCTCCCGCAGGGCGAACCCGCGCTGGGGGCGATGAAGACGTTCCGACAGCGCCACTACTTCTTGGCGCACGGGGTGCACCACGACTTTCCGAACGACACGCGCCGTCTGGTGATGCCGCCGTCGGTGAGCGTGCCCCTCGCCGTGGTCTTCTTCGTGCTGTACACGCAGATGCTCGGCATGGCGGACGGTCCGGCGGTGTTTGCCGGGTTCACGCTCGGGTACCTGGTGTACGACTCGATTCACTACGCCGTGCACCATTTCACGCTGCGAGCGCCGGTGCTCTCCTTCTTGAAGAAGCAGCATTTGCGGCATCACTATCAGGATTCTACGAAGGACTTCGGTGTCAGCAGTCCGGTTTGGGACCTCGTGATGGGGACATTCGGGAAGGCGGCACGCGGCTGACGCTGACGCTGACGCCGGCCAGGGCTGGGACACGCTGCGACTAACTGCCCCTGTGGCGCCCCCGATCACGGGTCCACAGGGGCAGCGTGCATAGGCATTCGCCGACAAAGCTGAGGAGCGACATCATGACCGAACCCACCACGGCACTGCTCCGCTCACGTCGCACGTGGGTCATTGTGCTGACTGTCGGGATCTCGCTGCTGTTCTTCCTGATGGTGCGCCCCTTCGTCGTGACGATCCTGATGGCCGCGATCTTCTCGGGCATCAGCTACCCACTGTTCAAACGTGTCAAGGAAAGCCGGCCGCTCCGTGGGCGCTCGCAGGCCGGCACGGTGGCCGCCGTCACGACGCTCCTCGCGGTGCTTCTGCTCATCGTGGTGCCCCTCGTCACGATTCTGACCATCGTGGCCGAACAGGCGGTCTCGGTCTCGCAGCGGGTCGGACCGTGGGTCGAGCAGCAGGCGGCGGAGCCCGACTACATGGACAGCCTCATGGAGCGGTTCCCGTTCCTGAGCCGTCTGGATCCCTACCAGGATCGCATCACCGAGAAGCTCGGTGATTTCGCCGGCCGCGTGGGGCAATTCCTCGTCGCGCAGCTGGCCCAGGTGACGCGGGGCGCCGCAGTGTTCTTCTTCCATCTCTTCATCATGCTCTACGCGATGTTCTTCTTCCTTGTCGATGGGAAGCGGATGCTGCAGCAGTTCCTCGACATCCTGCCGCTCGAGGATCGCGACGAGAAGCGCATGGTGGAGAAGTTCGTATCCGTCTCCAGGGCGACGATCAAGGGCACCCTGGTGATCGGCATCGTGCAGGGGATCTTGGCCGGGCTCTCCTTTTGGGCCGGCGGCATTCCTCATGCGGTCTTCTGGGGCACGATCATGGCCGTGCTTTCGATCATCCCTGGCGTCGGTGCGGCCATCGTGTGGATTCCCGGGGTGGTCTACCTGTTCGTGGTCGGCAAGGTCGTGACGGCGATCGCCGTGGCGCTGTGGTGCGCCATCGTTGTCGGTACTGCCGACAATTTTCTGCGCCCGCGCCTCGTCGGCCGCGATACGAAGATGCCGGACCTCCTGATCCTCCTCTCCACGCTCGGCGGTCTGGTGATGTTCGGTGCGGTCGGTATCGTCCTCGGGCCCGTGCTCGCGGCCCTGTTCATGACGGTGTGGGACATCTTCGACAAGACGATGCACGACTGGGTGGAATCGGGTCAGCCGGAGGTGAGCTCGTAGCGCTGTCGCAGGCGCTCCGACGGCCCGGCCATGCACCGAGCCCCGCGATGCAGCATTGGCATCGCGGGGCTCGCGTCAATAGTGCGCCTGACAGGATTCGAACCTGTGACCTTCGGCTCCGGAGGCCGACGCTCTATCCAACTGAGCTACAGGCGCGTGGAAAGAGGGTACGAAGACAGCGCACGGGTGACGGCCCTGGGTCCTACCGTCCTTCTCAGTCGGGGCGACTGGATTTGAACCAGCGACCTCCTGCTCCCGAAGCAGGCGCGCTACCGAGCTGCGCTACGCCCCGAATCCTCATGTTGCCGATGCGCCCAGGAAGATTCGAACTCCCAACCTCCTGATCCGTAGTCAGGCGCTCTATCCAATTGAGCTATGGGCGCGGGTCACCTGCGGCCCCTACTCCGACCTGCCAGTGGGCGGTACAAGACTCGAACTTGTGGCCTCCACGATGTCAACGTGGCGCTCTAACCAACTGAGCTAACCGCCCGGAACGACGTAGGACGGTTCGAAGGCACGACGGTTCGCTTACCGTCTTACCGTCTTACCGTCCTACCAGCAGTAGCGGGGGTGGGATTTGAACCCACGACCTCCGGGTTATGAGCCCGGCGAGCTACCAGACTGCTCCACCCCGCGCCGTGTGCCGCGGTCCTGCTGAGAGCGGGAAACGGGACTCGAACCCGCGACCCCAACCTTGGCAAGGTTGTGCTCTACCAGCTGAGCTATTCCCGCGAGCGATCTCGGTAAGGAATCTACTGTGCCGCTGCGGCCGTGCCTACCGTCCGCGCTCCTACCGCTCGCATGGAGGCGAGGGGAATCGAACCCCTGACCTCGTGAATGCCATTCACGCGCTCTCCCAACTGAGCTACGCCCCCGTTATATTGCCCGGCTTGTTGGGACCCCGAGCCTCTGGGAGCATGGCAAGCTATCCGAGGTCGGAAACAGTGTCAAGCTGACTCGGCACGAGGACGCGAACTTCCGCCTGGGGTCGGGGTATTGCATCTCGTCAGATGGGGATTCGGAACCTCCCGCCAGGCCGTCCCTAGCGGCTGGGCGTACAAGGTGTATATAAGGACTTCATGGCCGAACGAACTCGCAAGAAGCGGCGGCGGGCAGCACCCGCGATCGCCGTCAACGAAGACGATCGCGATCTTCTCGATCAGTACCTGTTCGAGGTCAGCAAGACGCCGCTGCTGACCCCGCAGGAGGAGATCGATCTCGCCAAGCAGGTCCGCGCCGGAGATGTCGAGGCCATGCAGGAATTGGCCAAGCGGAACCTCCGATTCGTGATCTCCGTGGCCAAGAAATATCAGAACCGGGGTTTGCCACTCACCGATCTCATCGGCGAGGGCAACGTCGGCCTCCTCACCGCCGCTCGGAAATTCGATCCCGATCAAGGGGTCAAGTTCATCTCCTATGCGGTGTGGTGGATCCGGCAGGCGATTCTCGCGTCGCTGGCCCGCCAGGGCCGCACGGTCCGGGTACCGCTGAATCGGACCGCCGATCTTTCGAAGATCGTGAAGACGGCCGAGGCGCTCCGCCAGGAACTGCGTCGCGAGCCCACGCCGGAGGAGATCTCGAAAGCCACCGGGTTGTCGATGGAGGTCGTCCAATCGCTTGCCGCGCTGAACACCGGCGAGGTCCGGCTCGATGCGCCGCTCGATCCCGAGGGTGACCGCGCGCTGATCGAGCGCTTCATCGCCGAGGATCTGCCGGACACCGAAGAGCAGACGATGGAGCGGTTTCTGAGCGACGAGGTCGAGGAGGCGCTACAGAGCCTTCCGGCCCGCGACGCCAAGGTGCTCCGGCTCTATTTCGGTCTCGATGGCGGTCGCGAGCATACGCTCGAGGAAATCGGTGGGATGCTCGGCGTGACCCGTGAGCGCGTGCGGCAGCTCCGCGACCGTGCGCTCAAGCGTCTCCGGGAAGGTGACATCGGCAAGGCCCTCCAGAGCTTCGCCGCGTAACGCGCCAGCGCCACTGGACGACGATCGAGGCCGGGGTGTCGCACCCTGGCCTCGTCTGTTTTCTACCCGTACATTCGCCGCGTGCGAGATGTCATCACCGCTCGGGTTGCGTCGTGGATCAAGGCGCTGGGTCGGGCCGGACAGTTCGCGGGCGATGTGGCCCGGAGCGTCCGGGAGGTGGAGATCTGGGGCCCGCTCACGGCCGTACAGATGCGCCGCATCGGCGTCCAGTCCCTGCCGATCGCCCTCTTCATCGCCGTGTTCACCGGCATCGTGCTGGCGCTCCTGTCGTCGTACAGCTTCACGGGCGCCGTGCCGCTCTATTTCGTCGGCACGTTCGTCGGCAAAGCGATGATGTTGGAATTGGCCCCGGTATTGGTGGGGCTCGCGCTCGCCGGACGGGTCGGCGCCAATATCGCCGCTGAGCTCGGGACCATGCGGGTGACCGAGCAGGTGGACGCGCTCGAGACTCTGGCGTTCAATCCGCTGGCGTTCCTCGTCGTGCCGCGGGTGCTCGCTGCCACGTTCATGTTCCCCGTGGTCGTCGCCCTGGCCATGGCAGTCGGCATCGTCGCCGGCTGGGTCACCGCCATCAACCTTCTGGATCTCTCCACGCCCGATTTCATCAAGGGCATCCGGCTCTTCTACCAGTTCAAGGACATCTGGTTCGGCCTCGTGAAGAGCATGTCGTTCGGTCTGGCGATCGCCTTGATCGGCAGCTACCGAGGACTGCATACCCGCGGGGGTGCCGAAGGCGTCGGTCGTGGCACCACGGATGCCGTGGTCCTCAGTGCCGAGATGATCCTGGTCCTCGACGCCTTCTGGGCGGTGGCGCTCCTGTGATCGTCTTCCGGGACGTGGAGAAGCGTTTCGGGGCCAAAGAGGTGCTCCGCGGGTTCTCGCTCGAAGTGGGCGAGGGCGAGACGATGGTGATCATCGGGCATTCCGGGAGCGGAAAGAGCGTGGCGCTCAAGCACGTGGTCGGGCTCCTGGAGCCGGATGTCGGATCGGTCGAGGTGGACGGGGAGGTCGTGCACGGCCTCGACCGGGACGGCCTGACGGCCCTGCGATCGCGCATCGGGTTCGTCTTTCAGTTCGCCGCACTTTTCGACTCGATGTCGGTGCGGGAGAACCTCACGCTGGGCCTCCGGCGCCAGGGACTGGAGACCCGGACCATCGACGACCGCGTTGCGGAATCGCTGGCGCTCGTCGATCTGGAAGGGGTGGAAGACAAGTACCCGGCGGAGCTCTCGGGCGGCATGCGGAAGCGGGTCGGGTTGGCCCGAGCAATTGCGTTGCGTCCGCAGTACCTTCTGTACGATGAGCCCACGACGGGACTGGATCCCGTCACGTCGGCCGTCATCAACGAGCTCATGATCCGAACCCGTGAGAAGCTTGGTGTGACCGGCATCGTAGTGACCCACGACATGACGAGCGCGTATGCGGTCGGTGACCGCATCGCCATGCTGTACCGTGGACAGGTTCGGCAGGTAGGCACGGTCGAGCAGATCCAACGGACGCACGACCCGATCGTGCGCCAGTTCATCGAGGGGCGGCCCGACGCGGCGGCGGCGTTTGACGAGCCGCCGGCCGGAGGGAACGGATGAAGCGACGGGACGAGCTCCTCGTCGGCGCGACCATCGTCGTCGCCATCGCGGTGATCGTGGCGGGCGCACTCTGGCTCTCCGACACCAGGATCGGCAGTTCTGCCGAGACCTTCATGGCGCGATTCCGAACCGTCGGTGGCCTCGGGGTCGGCAATCCGGTGGTGTACCGCGGGGTGCGCGTGGGGCGGGTGGAGCAGATCCGCCTCGCCGATGGCGGGTGGGTCGAAACCGATCTCACGGTCTATGAGGGGGTCGCCCTCCCGGAGCGGGCGGGTATCATCGCGGCGTCACGGTCGTTTTTCGGCGAGTGGCAGGCCACGATCATCAACCTGGACGATCCGCCGGACGATCCCAACGTTCGCACGGAGCTCGAAGCGGCGATGGCGCAAGGCGATGACGCGTGGGCGGGGGCCACACTGCCCGACATCGGACAGCTCACGGCGCAGGCGAGTCGTGTCGCCGGCGACATTGCGTCCATCTCGTCTCGCGTGGAAACGGTGTTCGACTCGCAGGCTGTCGTACAGCTCCAGGAGGCGATCCGGGATTTCACGGGTATCGCGTCCAGCATCAACGAGTTCACCCAGAGCCAGACGGAGTTGATTGGGGAGGTCGGGGTCAATCTGCGTCAGGGATCGGACGTGCTGGCCGATGCGGCACGCAGGCTTCAGGTGTCGCTCGCGCGGGTCGATGAGGCCACGGATCAGGGGGAGTTGGAGACGATCCTGACCAACAGTGCCGCAGCGTCGACGGAAGCGCGGGCAGCGCTCGAGGACTTCCGCGCGATGGTGGGCGTAGCGCGGGACAACGACTCCACGCTGGTCCGTCTCATCCACGGTGCGGATTCCCTGATGACGCGACTCGAAGCCGGTACGGGAACGCTGGGGATGTTGATCAGCGATTCCGCGCTGTATCAGGAGGCCACCCTCGCGGTCCGCCAGCTGCGTGAGCTCCTCGCCGACATTCAGGCGAATCCGCGCAAGTACTTCAAGTTCTCCGTCTTCTAGGGTGCGGATCGCGTGGACGGGCGAAGGCGCGCGCATGCGGGAGGCCCTCCGACGGTGACGGCGCGGGGGCGCGCACGCCGCGAAACGTCGGCGGGTGGTATCGTGGTGCGCTGCACCGAGGCGGGACCGCGGTTCCTCCTCATCCTCGACGGCCACGGACACTGGGGCTTTCCCAAGGGACACATCGACGAGGGCGAGCCCCCGGACGTCGCGGCGCGCCGGGAGATTCTGGAAGAGACCGCGCTGGGCGATCTGGTGCTTCGGGCACCCCTTGGTCTGATCGACTGGTACTTCCGGCACGAGGGGCGGTTGGTCCACAAGTACTGCCACTACTTCCTCTACGAATCGGCGGCCGGAACGCCGGCACCGCAAGCGGAGGAGGGGATCGCGGAGTGCCGGTGGTTCTCGGGGCGCGAGGCCCTGGATGTGATCTCGTACGACAATGCGCGGAGTGTCCTGCGGCAGGCGATGTTACAGGTGGGACAGATTTGCGCTGGTCGGGCCTGACGGCGGGAGCGCGGAATGTCGGTCGTGCCGGTTCTGCATCGGAGTGCCGCCATGCGAGCGCAGATTCGCCAGGGACTGCCGCGACGCGGTTGGCGGGTTGAGCGGTGCCGGTCTGTCGAGCGGCTGCAGACGTTTTTGTCGCGACGCCTCGTTGATGCGGTCGTCGTTGACGTGCGCAACGGATGGGCCGAGCCGTCACTCGCCCTGATTCCCCAGTATCCGAAGATCCCCTTCTTTGCGATCGGCGCGTTTCGGCCGGGCGATGCGGATCTCGTGCGCGCGTGTCGAGCGAAGGGCGTGGTCGAGGTGCTGGTCGAGGGGGTCGATGATCCAGCGGCTGGGGAGGTCATTGCCGCCCGCTCGGCGACGCGCCGTCGCAGGCAGGCACTCGCCGACGCCCCGCGATTGCTGCGGCTGACCGAACCCATTCAGCAGCGCGCGTGGGAGGAAGTGCTGCTGCGCGCCGGCACACGTACGACTACCGCGGACGTCGCCCGCGCCGTGCGCCGCACCCGCGAGCATCTGTCCCGCGAGTTTGGCGCGGGCGGGGCACCGAACCTCAAGCGGGTCATCGACTTGGTGCGGGTTGCCTGGGCAGCCGATCTGCTCGCCAATCCGGGGTACACGACCAGTGATGTGGCGCGTTTGCTCCGCTTTGCGTCGCCAAGTCACCTTGCGGAGGGAGCACGGCGGGTCGCTGGTGCGCGCCCCGCCGAACTGGGCGACCTCGGCCCGCAGGGGGTCCTGCGCCGCTTCGTGCGCGGACGCACGCGGTCCCGCATCTGACACCGCCTGCCGGGGTGGTTTCCGGCGCCTCGCCCGGGTAAATTCCGCAGTCTTGTTCCTATTCCAAGCACGGTTCCCACAACACACGTTCGATATACGACCATGGCTACAGATTCCGTACTCCGCCCCGGCGAACTCAAGGACGTCCTGCTCAGGGAAATCGACGCGGCCGACCTCAAGGCGCTCGACACCCAGGAAGTGGGGTCGGTCCTCGAAGTGAAGGACGGCACCGCTCGGGTGTACGGGCTGATGTCCGCGATGGCCGGCGAGATGTTGGAGTTCTCCGTCTCCGAGACGGGCGAGTCGATTACCGGGCTTGCCCTGAATCTCGAAGAGGACAACCTCGGCGCCGTCATTCTGGGCAACTACCTGCACCTCAAGGAAGGGGATGAGGTGCGCCGGACCGGCCGCGTGCTCGAGGTACCGGTGGGGAAGGGCCTGGTCGGGC
Organism: Gemmatimonadota bacterium; assembly: GCA_039586875.1. Lineage (GTDB taxonomy): Bacteria > Gemmatimonadota > Gemmatimonadetes > Gemmatimonadales > GWC2-71-9 > JAOTVV01. The sequence goes on from JBDHJO010000076.1 coordinate 8,778, forward strand.
GCGTCGTCGATCCCTTGGGCAATCCGGTCGACGGGATGGGTCCCATCAAGGCCGAAGCCTACCGGAAGATGGAGATGGAGGCGCCGGGCATCGTCGCCCGCCAGCCGGTGAAGGAGCCGCTGCAGACCGGGCTCAAGGCCGTGGACTCGATGATCCCGATCGGCCGCGGTCAGCGCGAGCTGATCATCGGCGACCGCGGAACGGGAAAGACCGCCATCGCGCTCGACGCGATCATCAACCAGCGCGGCGAGGACGTCATTTGCGTGTACGTGGCGATCGGCCAGAAGAAGTCGACCGTTGCGGCCGTGGTCGAACGCTTGAAGGCGGCCGGCGCGATGGAATACTCCATCGTCGTGGTCGCCGGTGCGGCCGATCCGGCGCCGATGCAGTTCATCGCGCCGTATGCCGGTGCCACGATCGCGGAATTCTTCATGTACGAGCGCCAGGGGCACACGCTCTGCGTGTACGACGATCTCTCCAAGCACGCGCAGGCGTATCGGCAACTCTCGCTGGTGCTGCGCCGTCCGCCGGGCCGGGAAGCCTATCCGGGCGACGTCTTCTACCTCCACTCGCGGCTCCTCGAACGCGCCGCCAAGCTCTCGGATGCCCAGGGCGGCGGCTCACTCACCGCCCTGCCGGTGATCGAAACCCAGGCCGGGGACGTGTCGGCCTACATCCCGACGAACGTCATCTCGATCACCGATGGCCAGATCTACCTGGAGGGCGATCTCTTCTACGCGAACATCCGTCCCGCGATCAACCCGGGTATCTCCGTGTCCCGCGTCGGCGGCAACGCGCAGATCAAGGCCATGAAGCAGGTGGCAGGCCGGCTGCGACTCGAGTACGCGCAGTACCGCGAGCTGGCGGCGTTTGCCCAATTCGGTTCGGATCTCGACCAGGCCACGCAGCGCCAGTTGGCCCGCGGCGAGCGAATCGTGGAAGTGCTGAAACAGCCGCAGTTCCAGCCGGTCTCGGTCGAAAAGCAGATCGCGATCATTTACGCGGTGACCAACGGTTACCTCGACGACGTCCCGGTCGCGGACGTGTCCCGGTGGGAGCAGGACTTCTACCATTTCATGGACGCGAAGCATTCCGGGGTGCTGGAGTCGATTCGACGGGGTAAAGTGCTCGATGATGCGATTACCGAGAGCTTGAAGGCTGCGCTAGCAGAGTTCCGCTCGCTCGAGTAGGAACGGACCATGGCGAAGTCACAGGAACTCAGGCGACGGATCAAGTCCGTCGAGAACACGCGGCAGATCACGAAGACCATGGAGATGGTTGCGACCTCGCGCCTCAAACGGGCGCAGGATCGGGTCGTGGCCGCGCGTCCGTACGCGGAGGCACTCGGTGAGGTCATCGTGCGCCTCTACGACCCGGCGCTCGTCGAGCAGTTCCCGTTGCTCCGCCAGCCGGAAGGGGCGGGTCGACGGGTCGCCCTCGTGTTCATCACCTCGAATCGTGGGTTGTGTGGCGGGTTCAACGCCAACTTGATACGGATGACCTCCACTCGACTCGCAGAGATGCGTGCCGAGGGTGCGGAGGTTGAGCTCCACGGCATCGGCCGCAAGGGCATCAGTTATTTCCGCTACATCGGGCAGAAGCTCGAGGGTGCCCGAGACGACATCGGTGACCGGCCCACGGCCGAGCATGCCGTCGAAGTGATCGAGCCCTTGATGGAGCGTTTTGCCGCCGGTCAGCTCGATGCGGTCGAGGTGATCTTCGCGAAGTTCAACAACGCGATCTCGACGCCGCCGACGCGCCTGCCGGTCCTGCCGATCGATCCGGCGACGGCCGCGGAGACGACCGACGGTGCTGCACAGTCGTATTATCTGCTCCGGCCGTCGGCACGTGAGATTTTGAACGTCGTGCTTCCCCTGTATGTCGAGAACCAGATGTACCGAGCGTTGGTGGAAACGGCGGCGTCGGAACATGGGGCGCGCCGTACGGCCATGAAGAGCGCGACGGACAACGCCGGCGAAATGATCGACTACCTCCGGCGCACGTACAATCGGGCACGGCAGGCGCAGATCACGCAGGAGATCGCCGAGATCGTCGGCGGTGCAGAAGCTCTGAAAGGATAGGCCGGTCGGCGGGGCACCCCGGATCCGACCGCTGGTCAACTGTTAAGTGAAGGCGAACATGGCAGATACGAATGTTGGGAAGATCGTCCAGGTCATCGGTCCGGTGGTGGACGTGGAGTTCGAGCCGGAACTGCTCCCCGAGCTGTACACGGCACTCGAGATCAAGGATGAGGAGTCGTCGATCCGGGTGATTGCCGAGGTGCAGCAGCACATCGGGCGCAACCAGGTGCGCGCGGTGGCCATGAGCAGCACCGACGGCCTCGTGCGCGGTATGCCGGCAGTCGACACCGGCAGCCCGATCACCGTCCCCGTCGGCGAAGCCGCACTGGGACGCATCCTGAACGTGATCGGCGAGCCCGTCGATGATGGGAAGCCCATCCCGAGCGACGTCGAGCGCTGGCCGATTCACCGGGAGCCCCCGCAGTTCACCGAACTCGAGCCGAAGACCGAGGTGTTCGAAACGGGCATCAAGGTCATCGACCTGATCGCCCCGTTCGTGAAGGGCGGCAAGATCGGTCTCTTTGGCGGTGCGGGTGTCGGCAAGACCGTCGTCATCATGGAGCTCATCAACAACGTGCAGAAGGGGCACGGGGGCCGTTCGGTGTTCTGCGGCGTGGGTGAGCGCACGCGCGAAGGCAACGACTTGTACCTCGAGATGAAGGAGAGTGGGGTCATCGACTCCTGCGCACTCATCTACGGGCAGATGAACGAGCCGCCGGGCGCGCGGCTGCGGGTGGGACTCTCCGGTATCACCGTGGCCGAGTACTTCCGTGACCGGGAAGGTCAGGACGTGCTGGTGTTCATCGACAACATCTTCCGGTTCACGCAGGCGGGGTCCGAGGTGTCGGCGCTCCTGGGACGGATGCCGAGTGCGGTGGGGTACCAGCCCACGCTCGGTACGGAAATGGGTGATCTGCAGGAACGGATCACCTCGACCCACAAGGGATCGATCACGTCGGTGCAGGCGATCTACGTGCCGGCCGACGACCTGACGGACCCCGCGCCGGCGACGGCGTTCAGCCATCTTGACGCGACCGTGGTGCTGTCGCGTGCCTTGACCGAGATCGGCATCTACCCCGCCGTCGACCCGCTCGACTCGTCGAGCCGCATCCTCGACGCGCAATATCTCGGCGACCGGCACTACAAGGCCGCGATCGAGACGCAGCGGGTGCTGCAGCGCTACAAGGAGCTGCAGGACATCATCGCGATTCTCGGCATGGACGAGCTGTCGGAGGACGACAAGCTGCTCGTCGGCCGGGCGCGACGCGTGCAGCGCCTGCTCTCGCAGCCGTTCTTCGTCGCCGAGGCGTTCACGGGTACCCCAGGTCGCTACGTCAAGCTCGAGGACACCATCGAGAGCTTCGAGCGGGTGGTGGCCGGCGAGTTCGACGAGCTGCCGGAGCAGGCGTTCTACATGGTCGGTGGCATCGAGGAAGCCATCGACAAGGCCAAGAAACTGTAGGCGGACTCCATGCGCATCACGGTCATCTCACCCGAGCGTGCCATCTACGACGGCGAGGCCACCGAAGTTACGGCCCCGGCGTACGACGGCCTCGTCGGGATCAGGTCGGGCCATGCGCCGTTCATGACCCTCCTCGGCGAGGGCGAGCTGACGGTGCAGGCCGACGGTGCTGACCATCGGTTCCGCGTCCGCCAGGGATTC
>JBDHJO010000274.1:0-2971 GCA_039586875.1 Gemmatimonadota bacterium
GCCCGCATTGTCGCTGAGGCGGAGGCGCGACGACAGGTAGTTGCTCCAGCGATGGTACGACGTCCGGGCAGGGTGTATCGACCCGGCAGGAAGATCGAGATGCTCCCGCTCGAACATGTACGCGGTGCCGAACCAGATCCGCGTACCGTTCCATCTGGCGAGCGTGAACCGCACACCGCCGCCGAGGAGTCCACGGAACTGAAGCGCGCGGAGCTTGTCGTAGTTGACCTGTTGGAAGAGCTCGGGCTTGACGCGACCCTCTCCGCGGAACACCTGGCGGAAGTGCGCGATGGCCTCGCTCGAGAACGTGTTGCCACCTTCCCACCCGAAATCGCCACCAGCCGTCACGAAGGTCCGGAAGTCATCGACGGCGTAGTCGAGCCTCCCCGACATGTCGAACTTCACGATCTCGACGTTCCCGGTGCGGAAGGCGAGGTCGAGCCCCGCCGAGCCGCTGAACCCGCGGTCGGCATCCTCACGACGGAGCTGCTCGATGTTGACCTGGGCCGTGACCGGTGCAGCCGTGCCGCACAGCGCTGCACTGAGCAGCGCCAGCAGGGTCGCTCGGCTCCAGCCACTACCGGGGGACTGCTCCGGACTTCGAGTGCGCATCATGGATGCCCTGATATTGAGCCGCGAGCACGGTAGTGGCGTCGTCCCGGGAAGGCAAGCGCCTACGCACGGCTGCCAAATGCAGCGGAGCCCCGAGGGCTCCCCGGGGCTCCGAATCCGTCAGGCGTACAATGAACCCGCGTGGGCTCCCGCGGCTCTACTGCCCGTCCAGCTCGGCCAAGTAGGCTCGGCACTCGATCTCCTCGAGCGTGTGTGACTTGTCGGTCTGGATCACGAAGTCACCCCACTCGCCCTCGGGAGCCGGTTCGAACGTCTCGACGTCATCCACAGGCCTGAGGGAGATGATCATCCGGGACGTCCCGGGCCGGTACGATTCGAGGTGCTCGGGCGTCCCGGTGCCGCGCTCGACATGGAATCCGCCGACCATGTGTAGCACGAGCGCATTGGGCTGCTCCATCAGGAACCGAGCGATCCAATACGCCATGGACGCATCCCACAGGACCTGACTGTGCAGTTGATTGCCCATCGCTGCGTGTGAGCCGACAGGCGCACGTGGCTCAATCGCTTCTTCGCCCTCTTCCGGTTCGGGAATCGGCAGACCGCACTTGAGGCCTTCCTCTTCCGTGACCTCCATGATGGTCCGCACCCACTGATCGCGATATGCCTCGGATGCTTCGCCGTACGGAAGCGGCGGTAAGTGGTCCCGCGCCCCGACACTGAGATCGGAGAGCGATTCCCGTCCATGTTCGGTAACCCGACTGGCATACCGTCGCGGGGCATTGGCCGCGATCACCGGCAGGATGTTCTGCTTGGCGAATTCGATGAGCGGTCTGTAGTCGGTTTCGTATCGTGGCCAGGGACGGCTATCGGCACGGAACGACTTCTCCTGGATGAGCCCGCTCAGGTACTCGTCGAGGATCGATTGCACGTCGCGCTGGAAGAACTCGAGCGACAGCGCAATCGGGCGCTGCTCCCCGTACGCCTCATACACCAGGCGCAGCAGCTCCGCCTCGAGCATGTGCCCGGTCGGGTCGTCGTGCGTCTCCCCGATGAACACGACGTGGTGCGGGGCCATCGCTGTCACCACATCATCGAGCGATGCCGGTGCACCAGCACCGGTGTAGACACGGTATGCACCCGGCACGTAGGCGCTGTCCGGCAGATCGGGGGACGAATCCTGTGCGTGCAGGGGCAAGGCGATCACCAGGGCGAGCGGCAGGGCCGCGACGGCGGTCAGTCTGGTCATAAGCGGATGATACGGTCGGGTACGGGGTGGAGGAAGACGGTGGTCTATGGGCGCAAGGTGCAGAGTGCAAGGTGCAAGGGGTCGGCGCAGGGATACAGGGTCGGTTAGGGCGTACAACGTGCAACGGTCATCGTGCAACGAGGCGGACCGCTCGGGCCTTTTCACCTTTCACTTTTCACCCGTCGCGGCCTTCGCTGCGTGGTCGGTCTCCGAGACTAGCGTGCCACCAGCGCCGCCAGTTCCGCGCGCACGGAGTCGACAACCGGCTGGAGTGCGGGATCCGGATCGTCGCGGACGTTGAGGTAGTACTCGTACGCGCGGATCGCGTTCGTGGTATCGCCCGCCAAAGCCGCGAGACGTCCTTCTTCCCTGAAGTAGGCCGGTCGTAGATCGATCAGGGCCGCAAATTGCATCTGCCGGCGTATCGCGGCGTAGGCCCGTTCCGTGTTTCCTTGCTCCCTCCGCCATCTCGCAATGGCCAGGTTCGCCAGCTGCAGCGGACGCTCGGGCGGGCCCAGTTGCATGAGGGAATCGAGACGCTCCAGCGCCGGTGCCTGATCCAGCACACGGCCACTCCATTCCGCCATCGCTTCGAGCAATCGCTGACAGACTCCGAACTGGTACACGCGGTCGGGAATCTGCCAGTCGTCGGGAACCAGCGCATCGAGGTGTCCGATCACCCTGCGGGTATCGGTGGTATCGCCTTGTGCCACCTGCCAGATCTCGGCCCAGCAGATTGCGTCGAGATCATCTTCATGCCCGGCTCGGGCGCGGAGCCTTTCTGCTGCCCTCGCTGCGGCGCTATCGAGCCCCGGCTCCGCCAAAGCCAGTTGGACCACACGAATGTCGGTTCCCACCGGATCGAACTCGGCCGGATCGCCGAACGCACGGAGCGAGTCGAGCAGCGCTGCCCAATGCGTCAGTCGACCCCGCCCCACCGCAATCTCGGCTCGTTGACCGATCAACCATCCGCGCCTCCTCGGATTATCGGGTGGATGGACCGTCGCCCACTCCTCGGTCCCGTCGGCCACGAAGCCCAGGTTCAATCCTTGGGACAGGAACAATCCGGGGAGAATGCCGAGGCCCCGAAAGTCGTGAAATCGCGCGCGAAGGCTGTCGAGGGTGCGCGTATCTCGCAGGATCGCGGCAATG
>JBDHJO010000002.1:0-44636 GCA_039586875.1 Gemmatimonadota bacterium
TGTTGGACTGCTTCAGCATGATGTCCCTGCGCGAGCATTGCTTCTGCCATCAGCACAGTGAGCTCGCTACGGCGATAGTCCGCTGCTTCTTGGCTAATGCGTTCAAGTGCTTGGCCCGCTTCCCTTGGAGCACCTCTGTCCAGAGCCAATTCAGCACCAACCAATAGAAGGTCTACTGAACGGTGCTGGTTTCCCGCGTAAAGGTGATGGTAAGCCGACTCGAATCTCCCTTGGAACCTCTCATCGTCCACGTCCTCGATGAAGGCAGCAACTTTGCCGTGCAGGAACCGCCGGATTCCCTCAGGAGTAACGCGATAGACATAGGACCTGTGAAGTTGGTTCTTAAATCCGATGCCCCCTGCGTCAATGCGTACGACACCTCGCTCAAGGAGTTGCAGAGCAGCTGCGTCAGCGCTCGAATTCCCCAAGCAGAGGATTCGTTCGATCTCCCCTGCTGAGAGTCTGCGACCAACCACCGAAAGCAGGCTTAGGATGCGCTCTGAGTCGCTGGTGAGATCACGGTACTGCCTCTCAAAGGCCCGTTGCATTGTTTGGGGTAGGGGGATCGCGGTTGGGTCGTGGCTTCGGTGCAGATGAGCCTCGATCAGCGACCCCTCACCCTGCCGACGCCAATCCGACAACAGCATCTCGACCAAGTAGGGATTCCCTTCAGCCAACTCGGCAATCGCTGCGACCAGTGGCGCGGGAAGCGGGCCATCCTCGCCAAGGAGACGGCGCAGCATTGCGTCCACCTGTTCGTCCGTGAGCGCACCGAGCGAGATCACCTCGTCCCAGTCGATACCGATGCCTGTCGAGTGCAGGTGGCGTATCAACCCCTGCTCGTCCGCCGTCCGCGCCGACGCAAGAACGAGGAACGGCGAGCACTCGTGCCGCTGCAGCAGAAGGTGGATAATGTCGCGGCTCGCCGGGTCGAGATACATGAGATCGTCCACCACCAACAACATCGGTCCCTCCTCACCAACCGCATCGAGGATCCGGACCACGGCCTCGGCCAAACGGAGCCGGATCGACTCGCCGGAGAGCGGTGGCGGATCGGGAATGCCGGAGTACACCTCCCGAAGTCCCGGCGCGATGCGCGACGCCTCGGCCAACCACCGCGCATCGGTGCCACGCGCCGCTGGATACTCCGCCAAGGCCATCACGATATCGGAGACGGCGGCGAAGGGGATGTCGCGGCCAATCTCCTGGCACGACACCTCGCACACCGCCGCGGCCCGAGCCGCCACCGACGTGGCAAAGCGTGCAAGGAGTGAGCTCTTCCCGATGCCGGCAGCGCCGGCGACGAGACAGGTGCGCCTCCGACCCTCGCGCGCATCCGCCCACAGGGCCTCCAGGCGGCTCAGGTCGGGCTCGCGACCCACGAAGGCCTCCGGTGGACGATGCCGGGACGCCCGGGGGGCCGTACGGTCCAGGCGACGCGTGGCGAGATGCCCTGTCTCCACCTGCTGGAGCAGCCGGCGGAGGCCCGCCGACACCGGCGGGCCGGCCTCTCGCTCCACGCGAGCGAGATGGCGGCGCAACAGGCGTGCGGCTGCCGGTGCGTCCCCGCGGTGCAGGTGCTGCTCGCAGAGCGCCTGGACAGCTGCCTCGCTGAGGGGGTCCGCCACGTAGAGACGGTTCGCCACCTCGTGCACCCGCGTAGCATCGCCGGCACGTCGGCGCGCATCGAGTTGCGCGTGCAATCGGTCGGCACGGAGGCGCACGAGTCGCTCGCGGGTGGCATCCAGCCAGTGTGCGAAGGTGGTACCGGCCAAGTGCTCAAGACCCACGAGCGGCGGCTCGAGGTGATGCGGAGCGGGATCGTCACCGTCGAGGAGATCGAGGTCCGTGGAAATCGAGCACGTAAGACGCAGCGCGTGGCTGCCCCGTCCGAGGGCATCCCGACCGAGCCGCGCACGAAGGACCGTGAGCCCCTGGGCGAGCGAGTGCCTCCCACGATCCGGTGGCGCCTCCGGCCAGAGTAGCTCGATGAGCCTGTCGCGCTGCACGGGCCGATCCGTCGCCTCGAGAGCCAGGTAGATCAACAGCGCCAGATGCTTCCGCGTACGAAACCGTTCAGCCCGATCGCCGTGGACGATCAGTTCTGGGGGGCCGAACAGGCGAACGTGGGGTATGGTGGTCCTGGACATCAGTGCACGACAATCTCGAGCGAAACAATCAACATAATATCAACACCATGCCATTATTGCACTTAGATCGCAAATCACCCGGTCGATGCGGTGTCCTGATTGCCCCGATCAACACCGAGTTTCGGCGTGTGCATTGCGCGGGCCTGGCGGCTACTTTGAGGGCCTCTTTTCGAGGAGCGTGCATGCAGCTATTCGACGTGTTGCGGTTCGGCCTCCTTGCAGGTGTGGCCGTCGGATGCGGATCGTCAGCCGTTTCGAGCCCACCTGAGCGCGTGCCTCAGCAGAGCGGGACCAATGCCAGGCTTCAGGCGGTCAGCGCCCTCGACCGCAACACTGCATGGGTCAGTGGAGTCGCGGGGACCGTCGGCCGAACGACGGACGGGGGCAGCACCTGGCAGACCAGTGTGGTTCCCGGAGCCGACACGCTGCAGTTCCGCGACGTCCACGCGGTGAGCGCGGATACCGCATACCTCCTCGCCGCGGGCAGCGGTACGGCGTCGCAGATCTACAAGACCGTCGACGGCGGAGTGACGTGGGTGCAACAGTGGGTCAACACCGTTCCCGATGCCTTCTTCGACTGCTTCGCGTTCTGGGACTCGGAAACGGGCATCGCGTTCAGTGATGCGGTCGACGGGTCATTTCTCATTGTGCGCACGGACGACGGGACGAAGTGGACGCCGGTGCCGCCCGTGGCCGTGCCGCCGGCGCTCACGGGTGAGGGCAGCTTCGCGGCGAGCGGCACGTGCGTCACCGTGATCGGTGACAGCACGGCACTGATCGGGACGGGGAATGCCGAGCGCTCGCGAGTGTTGCGGACGACGGATCGAGGGAACACGTGGTCGGTCTTCGAGACACCGGTGGTGGCCGGTTCGGCTGCTGGGATCGCGTCGGTGGCGTTTCGCGACCACGCGCACGGTGTCGTCGCCGGCGGGGAGATCGGCGTGCCCGACGCCGTCCGTGAGCGCATGGGCCGGACGGAGGACGGAGGGGCAACGTGGACGGCGATCGGCGGTCCCCCGTTCGTCGGTGCGGTATACGGAGCCACCTACGCCCGGACCGACGCCGTGGACTGGTTGGTGGTCGTGGGTCCGGGTGGGGCGAGCTATTCGGCGGACGACGGCGCGACATGGCAGATGCTCGATTCGCTGAGCCATTGGGGACTCGACTTCGCAGAGGGGGCTGGTTGGATCACAGGGCCGGATGGACGGGTGCTTCGCGTCCGCTTTGACTAGCCCGCCGGTGCCGGGACCGGCCATATGAGCCGCTGGCGCCCACCGTACACGACATATAGGTTGTGTCCGTACCTATGAGTTCTGCGATTCGGCTCGACTCGGTGACCAAGCGGTTCGGGAACGTGGTGGCGGTGGATTCCGTGTCGCTCGACGTGCCCGAAGGCTCTATCTACGGCTTCCTGGGGCCAAATGGTGCCGGGAAGACCACCACCATCCGCATGATCATGAGCATCCTCTATCCGGACGCCGGGCGCATCAGCGTGCTCGGCGATGCGAACCCGGAGTCGGTGAAGGATCGACTCGGGTACCTGCCGGAAGAGAAGGGGCTCTACAAGAAGATGAAGACGGCCGACATCCTCGCGTATTTCGGCCGTCTCAAAGGCATGGCGACGAAGGAAGCGAGACACCGCGCCGTCCGCATGCTGGACGAGTTCGGGCTTGGCGAGTGGGCCGACAAGAAGAACGAGACGCTGTCCAAGGGGATGAGCCAGAAGGTGCAGATCCTGGCGACCCTCATCCACGATCCGCAGTTGGTCATCCTCGACGAGCCGTTCTCCGGCCTCGACCCCGTCAATGTCGAGCTCGTCCGCAACGTCATACTCGACGTGAAGCGGGAGGGGCGAACCGTGGTGTTCTCGACGCACGTGATGGAGCAGGCGGAGCAGATCTGCGACTACATCTTCCTGATCAACAGAGGCACCAAGGTGCTCGATGGGACGCTGCGGGAGGTCCGGCAGAGCGGAGAACAGGCCGTCGTGATCGATTACGACGGTGACGGCTCGATCCTCCACCGTTTGCCTGGCGTCCGCCGCGTCAACGATGCCGGCAAGACGGCCGAGTTGTTCCTCAGGGATGGAACAGAACCACAGGAGATCCTGAAGCAACTCGTGGACCGACTGACGATTCGCCGGTTCGACACCCGTGAGCCCTCGCTGCACGAAGTGTTCATCCGGGCCGTCGGGGGTGGCGATGCGTAGGATCCTGCTCGTCGCGCATCGGGAGTTCATGCAGAACGTCCAGACCAAAGGGTTCTGGTTCGGCATCTTGTTCTTCCCGATCCTGCTCACGGCCTTCATTGCGGTACCACAGCTGCTCGAGCGGACGAAATCGGCGCGACGCTACGCCGTGCTCGATCAGTCCGGCTGGCTCCTCGATGCCGTGAACGCCCGCATCGCCGAAGGCGATCTGCGGCTGGTGCTCGAGACGACGGTGGAACGATTGGAGGACGCGGCGGAGTTCCAGGCACTGCCGGCTGCACTGCAGCAGGTGGCGCGGGACGTTGCAGCCATGACCGCCGACGAGCGGGACGCACTCGCGGGGGTGCTCGTGCGACGCGGAGACGCCGATGCTGTACCGGAGCCTGTCCGCGACCTGCTGGTGCGACACGGCGGGATACTTCGCGCATGGTGGGCATCCGCCACGCCCGACACGCTGCGCCGCATCGACGACAACGTCTCCGTCAGTCGGTACATCCAGGTGCCCGCCCCGACCGGACCGAACGCAGCCGAGCAACTCAACGCGCAGGTGGCGGACAATGCGATCTTCGCGTACTTCGTGCTCGAGGCGAGTCCGGTCGAGGGCAGTGGTGGATCGCGGTATCTCTCCAAGAACCTGACGGACGAGGATCTGCGGGGTTGGTTCGGCCGGATGGTCACGAGTGTCGTGCGGGAGCAGCGGCTCGAACGCGAGCACATCGATCCCTTGATCGCGCGGTGGATTCAGACGCCGGTGCGGTTCGAAGTACGCAAGGTGTCAGCCGGCGGGACCGAAGAATCCATCGGTGAGCGCGACACCCTGCGGCAGTGGGCACCCGTGGTCTTCGTCTATCTGTTGTGGATCTCGGTGTGGTCGGTCAGCCAGATGCTGATGATGAACACCGTCGAGGAAAAGTCGAGCCGGGTGATCGAGGTGTTGTTGTCGTCCGTATCACCGGTCGAGCTCTTGGCCGGGAAGATCGCCGGCATCGCAGCGACGGGCCTTACGATGGTGCTGTTCTGGCTCACCACGTTCTTCCTCGGCACGAAGTACCTGCCGGGCATGCTGGGTGCGTCCAACGAGCTCGAGCTCTCGGCCATTGCGTCCGATCCGCTGTTGATCGGGTCCTTCCTCGCCTACTTCCTGCTTGGTTACCTCCTCTTTGCGGCGATCCTCGTGGGGCTTGGGTCGGTGTGCAACACGGTGAGTGATGCGCAGAACATGATGCCTGCGCTCCTGTTGTTGCTGATCGTTCCGCTCTTGTCGATGGTGCCGATCGGGCGGGACCCGAACGGCATGCTGGCGAAGGTGCTTTCCTACATTCCGCCGTTCACGCCGTTCGTGATGATGAACCGCGCTGCCGGCCCACCGTCCGCCGCGGAGTACGTCATCACCACGGCCCTGCTCGTCGTGTCCATCCTCGCCGCGCTTTGGGCAGGTGCGAAGGTGTTCCGCATCGGAGTGCTGCTCACGGGCAAGCCGCCGAAGTTCCGTGAGATTCTCCGGTGGGTGCGCGCGCCGGTGGGGATGGTGCCGGTCCGGAAGGACACCCGGTAACAGCACGCATTGACGTGACGCTGCCTTCAGCCGTGACGCGCGGCGAGGGTCGTGGCCAACGCGTCGACGATCAGCGTTCGGTAGGTTCGTTCGGCAATTCCCTGATTCAACTCGATTTCGATCCCCGCATACACGGCGTCACTCCACCGGCGCCGGTTCGCGGTGGTGAAGCCGTCCGATGTGCCGCGATAGGGGTAGTTCCGGCGAACCCGCAGGCCGTGATTAACGAGGGCCATGCGCAGATGCCCTGCCAACGACCGTTCTCGACGGCGCGACGGATCGTAAAGGATGCCGACGTCGCAGGCGCGAATCCGGCCATCCAACTGCTGCACGAATGAGTGAATACTGAGATGGATGCATCGGCCGCGGGCCGTGACGACGCGGTCGATCGTGCGCACGGCCTGGGCCCTCCATGGTGCATGGTAACGAGCCAACCGGTGGCGGCGAGCGTCGGGAGATAGACCCATGTTGCCCGGCACCTCGGTGCCGAACGCAACCGTCGGCACGACCTTACGGTGGTGTCGACTCCTGTTCAGATCGGCCACGAGCCGGGAGTAGCGGCCAAGGAGCACGGGCACGGCCAACACGCGGCCCAAATCGACAGCGACAGGGCGAGCCCCGGGATCCCATGCCACGTGCGATTGAAGTGCCGAGCGTGTCAGACCCAGCGAGCGCAGCGAGGTCGGAATCCTGTTGGTCGCGTGTTCGCACGTGATGACGATCGGGAGCGTTGTCACCTCCACGGCTCGTTCCGGGCGAGACAGGTGGCGAGCTCTTCATAGATGCCGCGAATGTGGTCCCGCTGGCGGGCGCCCGGTCGCGGAGCGCGTGCGCGCACCCGGGCGGCGATTCGCTCGGAGAGATTCCCTCGCCGGAGGCGCTCGCTCACGAGCTCGAGGTACGGGCGCTCCGCAGTTGGCGTGAACGGTTCCGCATGCTCGAGCACACGTTCCAGCACGGCCCGGGCAGTGGTGCGGCCAGAGGCCGCCCCGAACTGCGGTGCCCGCACCGATGCCGATCGGCCGCGCGACACCACGCTGTCGAAATCACGTACGAGGAGACGATGCTCTGGGCACCCCATTGCCCGGTCGTACAGCGATCGCACGATCCACTTGAGCGCAGCACGGACGAACACTGCGACCGCGATGTCAGCGTGCACGCACTCCTGCATGTCGATGACGCGGATCTCGATTGCGCGCCGCATGAACCGCATGATGGCACCGCGGGAGTTGACCCATTCGTGTTGGAGGATGTCTCCTCCGTCCACATTGTTGAGGGCACGATAGATCGGTTTGAGGATACGAGTGCGGTACTCGGTGTAGGACTCCACGTATTCCGGGATGACGGCGCCAGTGATCAATGGGATGCGGCGTTGGTTGGTACGGTAGAAGGCCAGCCGATTGTCCACGTGTCGTCCGAGCCGCCCCTCATAGATCGGGGAGCTTGCACACAGCGCTGGCAGGTAGGGGAGCAGCAACGCAATGGCCGTGTGGAGACGCATGGTCTCCTCCTCGGTCCCGAACGGCAAGTTCACGTGACTGGCCTGTACATTGAGCCAGCCGTGCCCACGAATGCCAAACACGCGATCGTAAGTGCGGTAGATCCTCCGCCCCGATCGTGGCCAGAGTGCGGTCATCTCCGGGCGCATGAACGGATGCATGCCGGTCGGGAGCAGCCGCGCGCCGAAGTCCCGTTCGAGCGTCGCCGTGAACCGTTGCAGGCCGCGCACCAACTGGCGTTCGGCACGGACCAGAGACCGCTGCGGTGTCACCGTCTTGATCTCAAAGACGTGCGCGGCGAGCTCGTTCGAGAATCCAATGTTGTCGAGCTCGACGTCGGATGTCGGACGACCGTTGATGCGGCGAAATGCCGGTTCGACCAGACAGCGGGGCACGAGGTCACGATCTACCACGGGGTATTCGAGCTCGATGCCGACGACCTCGAAGAGTCGATACGACGCGCCTGTGCTCATTGGAGTGTCGAAGACTCGCGCGGAGTGCGGATCCGATTGAGAAGGGTGGTGATCACCGCGTCATAGATGTGATCGCGTTCGACAGCGTCTTCGTCGCCCTCTACAATGTTCGGGTTGTCGTTGATCTCGATGATGAGCGCACCGGAACTCGTGTCCTTGATGTCCACACCGTAGAGGCCGTCCCCGATCAGGCCTGCCGCCTCGAGCGCCAGTGACGTGACGTGAGGTGGGGTCTCGGTGAGCGGCACGGCATCGACCTTTCCATATCGCGTGCGCCCCGTCTTCCACTGACCGACGATCTGCCAGTGGTCCTTCACCATGTGGTACTTGGCGGCAAATAGGAGACGTCCGTCCAGTATGCCGATGCGCCAGTCGAACGCCGTGGGAACGAACTCTTGGGCGATCAGCAAGGGTGACCGGCGGGACAACTCCTGACGCAAGGCGGTCAGTTCCACTTCGTCTGCCGCCTTCTTCACCGCTCCCGAAAACGTACCGTCCGGCTGTTTCAGGATGACCGGGAATCCCAGGGTCATGATGTCTGCGACCGGGGTTTTTCGGGAGATGGTCACCGTCCGTGGAGTCGGAAGCCCGTGCCGCTGAAAGAGTTCGTGCAGGTACACCTTGTTGCTGCACCGCATGATGTCCCCGGGCGCGTCGATCACGGGGATGTCGAGGCTCTCGGCTGTGCGGCTGAACGTGAACGAGTAGTGATCGATCGCGGTCACCGTGCGGATCAAGAGCGCATCGAATTCCGCGAGGCGCGGGAGGTCTTCGGGGTCGATGACTTCGAACAGCGCGCCGTGCCGCTCGGCCGCGCGGGAAAACCGATCGAGCGTTGCCTCGTCGGACGGCGCGTGGGGATCGCGGGCATCGAACAGGCACGCGATCCGAAATGGCCGGCTGTCCGGTACCCTCGCTACGGCGCGGCGGAGCCGATCCGTGGCGAGTTCCCTGATGAGCAGCGCGACGTGCTCAGGATCAAGTGCGTCGTACGCAATGGGGTAGATCTGCCCGACGAGCCAGGCCTCGTCCTCGACGTCCCAGTAGAGGCGGATACGGAGGAGCGGAACGGGATACGTCCTGAAGATCGCCGATGCGACGCGGCGGAACTCCGGCTGTGTCGTGCGACCGAGGACACTGGTCACATCCTGGTAGGTTCCCTGAATCCGCTCGTAGCGGACCGCGTCATCGGCGGTCGATGCCGGAATCAGCGCCTGTTGGGGTATGTCGGGCTCTCGGCCTGCTGGGTCCGGAACGATGAGGCGGGGTAGGAGTCGCCGCCCGCCTCGGGCAATGCGATAGTCGATCGTCTCCAGGCCGGCTTCCCGGAGCATCCGGAAGTACACAAACGGGTCGGTGATGGCCTGAACGGTTTCGAGCGATGGGATGATGCGGTGGTGTCGGGCTTCTCCGAGCAGCGACACGTAGTAACCGCGACTCAGGTAGTGATACGATCGACAGAGGTTCACGACCGTCAACCCCTCGTCGAGCGTCCGTCCCTCACCGCTGATGTACTGGTCCGCTGACACGACCTCGCTCGCACCCATGAGGTCTTGCATGCCGGGAAGGTCGCTCACGACGAGCGTGGGACGGGGGCGGCGCGGCGACGTCACGGTCGCCCCTTCCCGCGCTTGCCAAGGGTCAGCAACACCGCGTCGAATGTCTGGTCACCTAGTAGAATCGCAGCGAGCAATCGGTCGGCACGGACGGTGTATCGTCCGGTACGGCTGATGGGGACGTTGCGGAACGGATCGATCACGACGAACCGATCCGACTGCGGTCGATGTCCCGACACGACCACGAAGTGCCCCGAGGAGTGCCCGCCCACGTCGTCGTACCGGTCACCCGATTCCCGGGCAATGCCGTAGAGGAACGTGGCACTGAGGCCGGTGAGAATGGGATCGCGGCCACGGAGGATGTCGACGAGCAAGTGCGGGGACGGGTCGCGAAAGCACACCTTCCCCCCGGCGTCGAGATATGCCGCGTACGCGCGCACCGCGTCTCGCAGACGCTGACTCTCAACCGCGCTTGCGCGGGCCCGCAGCTTGGCGATGAGGTCGACCTTCCGCAATCGTCGCCACGTCGGATCGAAGACCCGCAAGCCGAAGGGATAGATGGTAGGCCGGAACCCATGCCGAAGAGCCCCGATCCCGAGGTTCACGGCGAGAGTCCCCCCGTCCGGATTCCGGGGGGTCTCCGCGATGATGTCGTCGATTGCGCGCGTGAACCCATAGTACTGGTAGACCTTCGCCAGGCACGTGGGCCCGCACGTCACATCATCGGGTTGTTCGAACCGCGGTACGTCGAGTTGGATGGGTGGGCGCACCCGGGGCATGGGCACTTAAGGCTCGGCCGAGGTGCAAGTTCAAACCTCGGACCAGGTGCCTCCATCTAGGAGTTGGCGACACACGTCGTCGGCCGATCGGCCGGCAGCTTCCGCCGCGAAATTTACTACAACTCGGTGTCGCAAGACGGATGGCGCGACTGCGCGGATATCGTCCAGGTCCGCCATCGGACGGCCGTCGAGCGCTGCCTGCGCCTTGGCTCCGAGCACGAGGTACTGGGATGCGCGCGGGCCGGCGCCCCAGCTGACATACTCGCGGATGAATGCGGGTGCGTCGGTGCCGGGGCGTGTTTGGCGCGCGAGGTTCACGGCGGCACGTACGACCGGTTTCGGGGCGGGGATACGACGCACGAGATGCTGGATTTCGAGCAGATCGCGGGCTTCGAGTACGGGCTCGACCGGTTCGGTGACATCGCCCGTCGTGGTCTCCACGATCCGCTCCTCCTCCTCACGATTGGGGTACCGGACGGCAATCTCGAGCATGAAGCGGTCGAGCTGCGCTTCGGGAAGCGGGTAGGTGCCCTCCTGCTCGATCGGATTCTGCGTCGCCAGCACGAAGAACGGGGCAGGCAGGTCGTACGTGGTACCGGCGGTGGTGACCTCGTGCTCCTGCATCGCCTGCAGGAGCGCCGCCTGGGTTTTGGGCGGCGTGCGATTGACCTCGTCGGCCAGGATGATGTTCGCGAAGATCGGGCCTTGGACGAACCGGAAGCTCCGTTTTCCGCTGGCGACGTCCTCCTCCAGGATCTCGGTGCCGGTGATGTCGCTGGGCATGAGATCGGGCGTGAATTGAATCCGCGAGAACGCCAGGTCGAGCGCGTCGGCGATCGTGGACACCATGAGGGTCTTGCCGAGCCCCGGCACGCCCATGAGCAGCGCATGCCCCCCCGAGACGACCGCCGTCAGGATGCCCTGAAGTACCTCGTCCTGGCCGACGACCCGACGCCGCACCTGTGCGAGGAGGCGTTCCTTGGCCCGCCCGAGGGTTGCCAAGAGCTCGACGTCGCGATCGTCGTTCGTCGCTGTCATCCGCGTTCGTTCCCTCACCCGATTGTGCGTGGTAGGTGCGCTCCCCTCCGGTGCCCGCTCGGACCCGGCGACGCCCCAGAAATCCTAGCGGAATTGCCCCGGCGCAGCTACCGCTCGGTCGGTTGCCAATCCGCCCGGACAGGGTACATTTCGTGCGCCCATGGGCCCTCTCAACACTCCCCGGCCCACCCTGATCTACGTGTATCAGTACTCGGGATTGGGGTGCATGTTCGCCGCCGGTGTCATCGTGTTTATGGCGGGTGGATGGCTGTTGGACCGATGGTTGGGAACGTTCCCGGTCCTCCTGGTCCTGGGTGCCTTGATCGGCGCGGTGCTGAGCACGTTGAGCATCTACCGCCGGCTGCAGATTGGACGCGAGGGGGGGAGCGAGCCGCCGGCCGGAGGGCGCACGTGATCGAAATCGGCATCGGGTTGGGCCTGTCGGTCGGGATCGGGCTGCTGTCCTGGGGGGTGTGGGATGCCACCGCGGCACTGGCCGCGGGGTGGTTCGGCGTCCTGGCGACCGGTATCCATCTGGTGGCCGTGGCGCTGTTGAAGCCGGCCCTCCAGGGCTCGTACAAGATGCTCCTGGCCCGCTGGAGCATGGGCATGGGGCTGCGGCTCCTCGGGGTTGCGGTCTACCTGGTCCTGACAGCCTGGAAGCGAGAGTTCGTGCCGCCGCTGCCGGCGGCCATCGGGTACGTGGGAGTGCTGTTGCCACTTCTGTTCAGTGAGATGCGATTGCTGCGATGATTCAGCACGAAGTCGATATCGGCGAACTCCTGATGCACCACACGGCGGACGCGTATGCGCTCGACTTTTCGCCGTTCTTCATCTGGGAGTATGGGAAGGTGCTGCCGGACCTGCACCTGGGCGCCCTGACGCTGAACCTCACACCGACGAAGCACGCGCTGTACATGATATTCGCGTCGCTCTTGGTGTTCCTGACGATGTGGTCGGCCGGCCGCCGCTTGGAGCGGCAGCGCGCCGGCGAACGCGCGCCAAAGGGGTTCGCGAACGCCGTGGAAGCGCTGGCGCTCTGGGTGCGGAACGATGTGGCCATCGCCAACATCGGTCACGACGGGGCGAAGTTCGCGCCGTACATCATGACCCTGTTCTTCTTCCTGCTGTACTGCAACCTGCTCGGCCTCGTGCCGTGGGGTGCAACGCCGACCAGTAATCTGGCGGTCACCGGGGGAATGGCAGTGCTCTCGCTCATCGTCATCGAGGTGAGCGGGATGTTCAAGCTCGGGTTCAAAGGCTACATGCGGACGATCTTCCCGCCGGCACCCGGTATGAGCGGTGCGGGAGCGATGGTCATCTCCGTGGCGATGGCGCCGATCGAGCTCATTGGAAAGCTGGTGAAGCCGTTTGCACTGTGCGTCCGGTTGTTCGGTAACATGACGGCCGGCCACTTCGTGATCCTGGCCCTGTTCGGGATGATCTTCCTGTTCGGCCATATCCAGATGTGGAACTACGCCATCGGCGTCGGGTCGGCGGCACTCGTCCTCGGCGTGATGCTGCTCGAGATCATCGTCGCCTTTGTGCAAGCATACGTGTTCACGCTGATCACGGCTGTGTTGATCGGCGTGATGCAGCACGAGCACTAAGAACAGTCGTATGGCACCGAACCACGGTGCCGGAAGGAGGGAGCGGTCGGGCGCTTCGCACCGCTCCGACAGGTACCCGGTCGGGTGACCGGGGAAGCCCGCTGGTCCGTGTGGCCGTTGGCGGGTCGCTGCAGGGAAGTCGTCACGGGAGAGGCGACCGACCGGCAGGAGCGCACGCACTACGGAATCTCCCGCTGGTAGACAAGGACGTTGCTACATGTTGAACACGCTCGCACTCATGCTCGCGCAGGCGGAGCCGGCCGCGGCAGCGGTCAACGAAGTTCTCGGGGTCGGTGTCGGGATCGGGTTGGCCCTGATCGGCGCCGGCATCGGCCTGGGATTGATCGGGTCCCAGACGGCACAGGCCATCGCGCGGCAGCCGGCCGCGGCAAACGACATTCGCGGCACCGCGCTCCTGATTGCGTTCCTGATGGAGGGAGCCACCATCATCGCGATCATCATGTCGCTGGTCGCGAAACTGATCTGATCTGCACATGTATCCGGCACTTTTCCTGCTAGCGGCGGCCGAAGGCGGTGAAGGCGGGCTCGGGGGGCCGTTCTCCCTCGAGCCGGGCCTCATGATCTGGACCTGGATCGTGTTCATCGTTCTGCTGCTGGCTCTGCGCAAGTACGCCTGGCCACCGATCGTGCGGCTCACCGAGGAGCGTGAACAGCGGATCGCCGAGCAGTTGGCCGAGGCCGAACGCTTGAACAAGGAAGCGGCCGCGGCGCTCGAGGAGCATCGGAAACTGGTGGCCAGCGCAAAGGAAGATGCGCATACGCTGGTGAACGAAGCCAAGGGTATAGCGGAGCAGGAGCGGCAACACCTGTTGGCGCGGGCTCAGGAAGAACATGATCGCCTGCTCGAGCGCGCCAGGCGTGAGATCGAGACGGAGCGGGAACGGGCCGTCGGCGATCTGCGTCGAGTGGCAGTGGAGGTGTCCCTGGCTGCCGCGGCGAAGCTCATCGAGCGGCAGCTCGACAGCGATACCGATCGCCAACTCGTCGAGAAGTACCTCACGTCGCTTGGGGATGACCTCAAGTGAGGGAACCCACGATTGCCCGGAATTACGCGGCCGCGCTCTTTGAGCTCGGTGAGCGGCACGAGTCGACGGAGCGGTTTGCCGGTCTCGTGTCCGGGTTGGCCGGTGCCATGCAGACGGAACCGCGGGTGAAGGTCGTTCTGGAGTCACCGCAGGTTCCGAAGCACACGAAGGAGCAGGTGTTGCGTGACGCCCTGCACGACGTAGCGTCGGATCCCTTCCTGCGGTTCCTCGCTGCGGTTATCAAGCGGGGACGGCAGGGACTGATCCCGCAGATTGCACGGGAGTACGGTACGCTGGTGGACCAGAAGCTGAATCGCATTCATGCCGGGGTGACACTCGCGCGAACACCGGATGAGGCGCTCAAAGCCGCCGTTGTCGATCGGTTGAAGGAAGCGACCGGCAAGGACGTCGTTGCGCGGTTCCGCGAGGATCCGGCGATCCTCGGCGGCGTGATCCTGCGGATTGGGGACCGCATCATCGACGGCTCGGTCCGTCGCCGGATGACCCGGCTCAAACGACAACTGCTGAACGCCTGAGATGGCGCAGGTCACGAATCATCGACGGCCCCGGATGTTCGGGGCCGTCGCTACATGGGGGAGGCTCGGAGATGACGTCGCGCGTTGGATTCATCGGATTGGGGGCGATCGGCCGCCCCATGGCCGCCCATGTCGCGCAGCGGTTCGAGACGGCAGTATGGAATCGAACGGCCGCACAGGCTGAGGCGTTCGCGGAGGCGACTGGCGCAACGGCGATGCCGGATGTGCCGGCGCTGGTCGCGTGGGCCGATGTCGTCATCACCTGTCTGCCGACATCGGGAGAAGTCACCGATGTGCTCGCGCTCGCCGCGGATGTGTGGCGCGAGGGGCAGTTGGTGGTGGACTGCACGTCTGGTGATCCGGCCGCCTCTCGTGCGCTGGCCGAACGGCTGAGCGGGCGTCAGGTCGATTTCGTCGACGCTCCCGTGAGCGGTGGCACAAGCGGTGCCGAGGCCGGAACCCTCACTGTCATGCTGGGGGGGACCGATGCCGCGGTGAGCCGGGCCCAGGAGTGCGTGGAACCGTTCGCCGCGAAGGTCGTCCACGTGGGTCCGGTGGGAGCCGGCCATGCGCTCAAAGCTGCCAACAACGCACTCCTCGCAATCAACATTCAAGCGGCCGGGGAGGTACTGGCCGGCCTGGTGAAGTCTGGCGTATCGGCAACCAAGGCGCTCGACGTGATCAATGCGTCCAGCGGGCGCTCGAACGTCACGGAGCACCTCATCGCGGAGCGCGTGGTGTCCCGCGCGTGGCCGCGCACATTCCGACTCGCGCTCCTGGACAAGGATGTCGGGATAGCGCTCAAGATGCTGCGGGATACCCAGGTGCCTCATGAGGCCGTGGGTACGGCGAAAGCCGCCTTCGCGGCAGCACGGGAAGCACTTGGCGAGGATGCCGATCACGTGGAGCTGATTCGCGAAATCGAACGGCGGGCCCGCGTCGAGATCCGGTGAACGGATGTGCGACGGCGGCGGCACCCGCTCGGGTGTCGCCGCCGTTGCCATGAAACCGTTTCCCGCCGATCAGAACTCGACGGCTGGTGCGTCCTCGGCGCCTTCGGCCGCCTCGAAATACTCCCGGGCACCTGCGCCGATCATCTTGGCCGTGAGCACCTGTGGAAACCGGCGGATGTAGGCGTTGTACTCCCGGACACTGGTGTTGTAGTCCATCCGGGCCGTGGCAATCCTGTTCTCCGTCCCTTCGAGCTGATCCTGCAACGCCATGAAGTTCTCGTTGGATCGGATTTCGGGGTTGTCCTCGGCGATGGCGAGAAGCCTGCCCAGGGCGGAGTTGAGGGCCTGATCTGCAGCTGCCATCTCCGCCAAGTCACCCCCGGAAACGGCACCCGTCAGCCGGGCCCGGGCGCTCGTTACCTGTTCGAAGATCGCGGTTTCCTGCGCGGCAAATCCCTTCACAGTTTCCACGAGGTTCGGAATGAGGTCGGCTCGGCGCTGCAGCACGACATCGATCTGGCTGCGGTAGCCGTTGACCTCCTCATCTAAGGTCTGGATCCGATTGTAGCCACAGCCGGAGGTCATCAAGGCTACGGCAGCTGTCAGAACGATGGTGCGCTTCATTCGGTGCTCTCCTCTGCAGGCGCCCCCGTGGCGCCACTGGAATCATACTGATCGACGAACTGCACGAGACGCTCGATCTGCTCGAGATACCGATCGCCGATGGGGTCGTACGGTTTCAAGGACGGCACGTTGTGGCCGACCAGCTTGTCGAGTACCCAGTCGAATGCTGCAGCGTCGAGGCCGGCCACCTCGGCCGTCTCACGCACGAGCGCCTTCGGCGTTTGGGGGGGCGTGCGCCCGACGAGACGATGGACGGCCCGGAACAGGACGAAAAACGTGCCGATCGACTCCAAGAGTAACTCTTCGAGCTCCCTGCCGCGTGCGGCTGCCGCGACGAACTCCATGCGCAACCGGAGTAGCTTGCCGCGGGCTTCGCGTTCGAGCTGCGACCGGAGATCGTCCCTCGCGGTCACCATACCCTCGAACGGATCGATTCCCCGCAGGATCCGGTGTGCCTCGCGCATGTCCTCCACTTCGATGGGGAAGACATCGGCCGAGGCCTTCCAACCCGCGTGGGCGAACACGAGGGGCGGCGGATTGCCCTTGCGCGTCCACGCTGCGATCGCGTCCTCGATCGGCCGGAGAGCCTCCGGCGCCGCGGACTCGAGGATCAGCAGGGTGGTCAGTGCCTTTTCACCCTCCCTCGTGTCGTGCCGAACGGCCGGACCATAGAGGCAGAAGGAGACGAGGTTGTCGCCAAGCTGACCTGCGAGGTTTGCCGCGAGCGTCTCCGCTCGTGCCAGAGGGTCTTTACCCATCTCAGAAGCTCCCTGAGGCGCCGCCGCCTCCAAAGCCACCGCCGCCGCCGAATCCACCGAAGCCGCCGCCACCAAAGCCGGATCCGTGCCAGCCACCACCACCGCGGTGGCGCCCGCCGCTCAGCAGCATACTGAGCAGCAGCCACGACCAGAACGCGCCGTCACGTCGGTGGCCACGGTACGAGCGGGACCGTGCCAGTCCATTGACCATGAAGAAGATGATGAACGCAACGATCACCAGCAGATTGCCACCGCCGCCGGAATCCTGTGGAGGCGGAATCGGACGCGCCGGAGGTTGTCCGGTGAGCGTAAACTCGAATTCCTCCGCATACGCCTGCGCGATCAACCAGACGCCCACGAGAAGGCCGGAGCCGTAACTGCTCTCCGCGGTCGCGACCTGCCCTATCTGATTGCGGATGCGCCCCGCTCGGGCGTCCGGAATGAAGCCCTCCGCACCGTACCCCGTCGCGATGGCGAGGTCCGCGGTGCCGTCCCCAGGTCGGTTTCCGGGCTTCAGCAGAAGCACCACGCCGGCATTGCGCGTCCGATCACCTGGCCCGTCCCCCGGGCGCCCCACGCCCCAATCCCGGCCGATATCACGTGCGACGTCGATCGACGCGCGACCTTCCAGATCGGACAGGGTCACGACCGCGATCTCGCCACCGGATTTCTGCCGGACCTCCTCGATAATGGCGGTCATCTGGCGCGTCAACTGGGGCGTCAGTATCCCGGCGAAGTCGTTCACGAGCCCAATGGGGGCAGGCACCTGCAGCTGCAGGAGTAGCGTCAGAACAAGCATATGTGCTAGGGAATATACCGCGGGTACCGTGATCGTCGGTGTGGGCTCCTACCATCCCGGCAATCGCCGATCGAGCCTCAGGCCGAGTTCCTTCGCAATCGCGAACGCGCGCTGGTACTCCCTGCCTGTGATCGGCCGGTTCATCTCGGGGAACCGCGTACGGCTCACGTGCCCGGCCGGTCGGTACTGCGCCATCAGGTTCACGTACGTACGGGGGGCGAGCTCCCGGGCGAGCCAACCGAGAATCGCCCGTGTCTCCCCCAGGCAGTCCGGCATCACGAGGTGACGCACCAGCACCCCCCGCACGGCGAGGCCGTCGATACCGATCTCGAGGTCGCCCACCTGGCGGTGCATCTCCCGCAGGGCCGCTCGTGCAGCGTCCGGGTAGTCTGCCGCCCGGAGGTAACGGCGACTTGCCGCGGACGTCCAGCACTTGAAGTCCGGCATGTAGATGTCCACGATACCGTTCATCCAGGAGAGGCTCTCCAATGAGTCGTACGCACTCGTGTTGTAGACGATCGGAAGGTGGAGTCCGTCTGGAACGGCGAGCGCCAACGCTTCGAGGACTTGTGGTACGACATGCTCCGGCGTGACGAGATTGATGTTGTGGCACCCCACCTGTTGGAGATGGAGCATCGTGTCGGCAAGCGCTCGGGCCGGCATGGCCTGCGCCCGGGAGCCCGGCGGCACGCCCTGACTGATATCGAAGTTCTGACAGAACACGCACCGGAGGTTGCAGTGCCCGAAGAAGATCGTCCCTGAGCCGTTCCGGCCGCGCAGACAGTCCTCCTCGCCCAGGTGCGGGAAGGCGCTGCTGACGATGGCGTGCCGGCCGGTCTTGCACGCGGACCATTTGTCTGCGAGGCGATCGACGTCGCATTCCCGGGGACAGGCACGACAGTGCGCGAGGGAGGCGATTGCGCGATCGGCACGCGCTTGGAGCTCGCCTGCCTGCAGGCGAAGGTAGCTGGGTTGCCGCGAAGCGGTGGTGGACATTGGTCCCGGCCGGAAACGGCTGATGCTCGGAAGATATGCCGTCGGGACCCCCGGGGGCGAACCGGCACGCGGCGTGGTAGTTTACGCCAGAGCGCGAGGGAAGAACTTCGGCTCGTCACGTGGTAGGGAGTGCGCATAGCGATGGCCGATCGATTCGACACAGAGTTCCGTACCGGCGACGACGGTGACCGGCGAGCGTTCTTCCGGGAAACGGTTGGGCGGCTGGTTCGAGAGGTCGTGCGTCGGACGGAGCGGCGGGTGTCGCCGATGCCCGTGATGCGCCCGCCCGGTGCCATCGAGGAGATCGGGTTTCTGGCGGCCTGCACACGATGTGGGGATTGTATCGATGTGTGTCCGGCGCGGGCGATCGTCCCAGCCCCGGCGGGCGCCGGCCTCGCGGTCGGCACGCCCATGATCGATCCATCGGTCCAACCCTGCACGGTGTGCGACGAGATGCTCTGCGCCAAGTCGTGCCCGACGGATGCGCTGGGTGTCCCGCCCAAGCTCTGGGAGGGATACCGGCTGGCCCGACTGGAGCTGATCCCCGAGCGATGTGTGGTCTTTCAGGGCGTGACGTGTGGGACGTGTGCGCGCATCTGCCCGATCGGTGAGCGGGCGCTGTCCCTCGACAGCGGGGGCCGCCCGGTCATCCACGCCGAGGGCTGTGTGGGATGTGGGATCTGCGTGCGCGCCTGCCCCACCACGCCAAGCTCACTACGACTCCATCTCGAAGAGTGAAAGGACGGTACTGTGGAACTGCCGCACCGTGTCGACAAGCCGTGGGGCCATGAGCTGATCTGGGCTCACACGGATCGGTATGTTGGGAAGATCCTGCACATCGAGCCGGGACATCTGCTCTCGTTGCAGTATCACGAGAAGAAGGACGAAACGATCTTTGTCCTGCGTGGCGAGATCATCTTCCGCGTGCACGAGGATGGCGAGCTCGTCGAGCGCCCAATGCGGGAGGGCGAACGGTATCACATCACGCCGGGCACGGTGCATCAGATGGAGGCCACCGTCGTCACGGACCTCCTCGAGGTCTCGACACCGGAGCTCGATGACGTGGTGCGCTTGGAAGACCGTTACGGGAGGGCATGATGAAGGTCATTTTGCCGGTCGCCGGAAAGGGTACGCGGTTGCTGCCCCTCACCAAGCACGTCCCGAAGCCGTTGGTGCGAGTTGCCGGGCGGCCGGTGCTTGACTACGTCGTAGACAAGCTCGCAGGACTCGACGTGGAGGAGCTCATCTTCATCACGGGTCACCTCAAGGACCAGATTGAAGCGTACGCGCGGCGCACGTACGACCTCCCGTCGCGCTTTGTCGAGCAGACGGTGCAGGACGGCACGGCGGGTGCCGTCGACCTCGCTCGCCCCTGGGTGGATGGGCCGGTGCTGATCGTCTTCGTCGACACGGTCTTCGACGCCGACTTGTCCCTCATCGACCGGACCGATGCCGATGGGATCATCTGGGCCAAGGAGGTGGAAGACTACCAGCGCTTCGGAGTCGTGGTGACCGATGATGACGGCTACATGGAGCGTATCGTCGAAAAGCCGAGCGAGCCGATCTCTCGACTGGCGAACATCGGCCTGTACTACATCCGCGATTGGGAGACACTGTTCGAGGGCATCCGACGCACGTTGTCCGGACCGCAGCAGAAAGGGGAGTGGTTCCTCACCGATGCCTTTCAGTTCATGGTCGATCAGGGACGGCGCATCAAGACCGCGGAAGTCGGCGGGTGGTATGACTGCGGGAAAGTCGAGACGGTCCTGTCCACCAATCTCCATCTGCTGCAACACGGGCGGGCAACGCATCCGAACGTGGGGCCGGATGTCGTGGTGACGCCGCCGGTGTTCGTCGCCGATGGCGCGCGGATCGAACACGCACGTGTCGGGCCGAACGTGTCGGTCGACGCGGGTGCCGTCATCCGGGGCAGTACGGTTCAGGATGCCATCGTCGGTGCGAACGCTACTATCGAGGATGCCACGATACACCATTCGCTCGTTGGGGACGATGCGGCGGTCCTCTCGGAGTCGCTGCACAACATGGTGGTTGCGAAGGATGAGATCGGGGAGGCGCCGTGACGGAGATCCTGCGCCCGATCCGATCGGAGGAGGATCTGGAGCAACTCGCGACGGAGCCGCTCGCCGTCCTCTACAAGCACAGCCCATGGTGCGGTATGAGCGCGGGTGCGCAAGTCGAAGTGCAACAGTTCGCAACGAGCCATCCGGAAGTCCCAGTGTATATGGTTGATGTGGTCGGGCACCGAGCGCTTTCGCGCTTGGCCGCTGAGCGGTTCGGCGTGCAGCATGAATCCCCGCAGGTACTGGTGGTCGCGCAGGGTGGGGTAGTGTGGGATGCATCGCATGCCCGGGTCTCGTGTGCTCGCATCGAACGTGCACTCGCCGACCGGGGCGCACGGGCTCCCGATGGCTGATTCGGCGGAGGTCGGCGGCCGCACGCGGCTGCGCCGCATGGCACCCTACGCGATCCTGATCCCCGTGGCGGTCCTGCTGGGGCTAGCGCCGTTTCGCCCCGAACCCCACCTCGTGGAGAAGACCGGCATGCTCCTCGATGGTACGCTGCGTCGACCGATCGATATCTTCGACCTGGTGCTCCACGGCTCCCCCGTCGCACTTCTCATCGTCCGAGTCATGATCGACGTTGCGGCTCGTGTCACAGGCAAGCATCCGGAAAGCAGTGCACCCGCATGACGGCCACGCCATTGGACGAGCTCGTCGACTCCTATTGCGACGTGTGGTGGGCGGTGGATCCCGTCGCTGCCACGGCTGTCGGGGCGCGGGGGCACGACCATCGGCTTGGCAGCTATACCGAGGAGGAGGTCGGAGGGTACCTCGCAGCGCTCAAGTCGTTGGCGGGCGCGCTCGAGGAGTGCACGGTGGACGGCCTCGACGACGAGATCGATCGCACGGCGTTGCTCGGGCAGATTCGAAGCTCGATGTACCGGTTCGAGCACGAGACGCCCCACGTGCGAGATCCCATCTTCTGGGCATCGCACGCCCTGGAGGGTGTGCATCGCTTGTTGTTGGCCTCGGATCGCTCGCCGGACGAGCAAGCCCGCGCGGCGGTGGGCCGCATTCGCGACATCCCGAGTTTCCTGCAGGACGCACGCACGACGCTCCGAGAGTGCTCCGCCGTCCTTGCCCGCACTGCCATCAAGCTCCTTCGCAACGGCCCTAGTCTCATCGACGTGGTCGCGCAGACCTTTCCGCCGACAGACGAACCGGAGTTCGCGAGCCTCTGTGAGCAGGCACGTGCGGCGTTGCGCGAGTTCGCCGACGAGCTCGAGAACGACATCGCCGAGGACGAGCGCGAAGCCGGGTTTGCGATCGGGGAGGAGGCGTTCAACTTCCGACTGCATTTCCAGCATGCCCTTCGCGCGACGGCACCCGAGCTCTGGCGGTTCGGGATGCATCTCGTCGAGGAGACGGAAGCGGAGATTGCGGCACTCGCGGCGCAGGTCGATCCGGGGAGTCCGTGGCAGGATGTCGTCGCGCGATTGCGCGAGGATCATCTATCCGGCGCCGCACTGCTGGAATCCTACCACACGCAGATGGAGCGGGCGAAGCGTTTCGTGGAGGACCGTGGCCTGGTCGCGATACCCGATGGCGAGCTCCGCGTCACGGAGACGCCCCCCTTCTTGCAGCCATTGATTCCGTTTGCTGCCTACCAACCGCCGCAGGCGCTGTCCAGTACCCGGATCGGGTGGTTCTACGTGACGCCGGGTGCGCCCGGTGCCAAGGGACAACCGGAGCGGGACCACAGCCGCCATGCCATTCCGACAACCTCGTTGCACGAGGGATACCCGGGTCATCACCTCCAACTGCTCACCGCGTATCATCAGCCGCGACTCGTTCGCAAGCTGCTATGGTCACCGCTGACGGTCGAAGGGTGGGCGCTGTACTGCGAAGAGATGATGGGCGAGGAAGGGTACTACACGTCACTCGAAGAGCAGATGTTTCAGAAGATGGCACTTCTTCTCCGAGCGTGTCGTGTCGTCGTTGACATCGGCCTGCACACGCGCGGATGGACGGTCCCGCAAGCCGTCGCGTTCCTGCAAGAGCGCGTGCAACACGAGCAATCCCTCGTCGAGGCGGAGGTGCATCGCTACTGTGCGGAGCCCGTGTACCAGCTCTGCTACGCAGTGGGCCGTCGCGAGCTCCTCGCGGTACGTGATGCGTATCGTCTCTCCAGGGGCGCCGACGGGACCTTGCGGGCCTTTCACGACGACGTGCTCCGCTTCGGCGGGCTGCCCGTGGCGCTGATACGCTGGGGCCTCGGCTTGGATGAATAACCGCGGCTTCGGCAGCGCCGGCACGTCCCCGGGACCGCCTCCGCCCGGAGTGTCGCGATGGGGACGTGTCGCGGAAGCCGTACGTCGTGAGGTACGGCGGATGCGGGCCGTGTACGAAGAGCTCTACTTCGCGCCGTACCGTTCGCAGATCCGGCGTGAGTATCTCCGGGAGCGTGACCTACTCTTCCTCAGCGGGTGCAGCGACCTGCTCGGCGTGCCGAATCCCGTGGCGTTCTACAGTCTCGAGCTCTATCCCGAGATGCTCGAACACTGGCACGACTGGCATCGGCGAATGGGAATGCCACGTGCTCCCGATGGAGGGTTTCGCTGCTGCTGACGCAGCAATCGCAGCGTCCAGTGCTGGCGTTGGATCGCCCGCTGCTCTTCTTCGGCGGCAAAGGCGGAGTCGGAAAGACCACCCTGGCCGTCGGAAGGGCGCTCCAATCAGCATCTGGTGGACATCGGACCTTGTTGGTGTCGACCGATCCCGCGCACTCCACCGCTGACGCACTTGGGACGGTCCTCGGGTCCGCGCCGACCGCGATCGAGCCGTCGCTGTGGGCTGTCGAGATCGATCCTGGCGATGAGGCCGATCGGTATATCGCCGAGGTCAAGGAACGCATTGCAGACACGGTGCCGCCACGGCTGGTTGCAGAGGTCGAGCGACATTTCGATATCGCGCGCCTGTCTCCGGGGGCCGAAGAGGCCGCGCTCTTCGATCGGTTCACGAAGTTCATGGACCAAGTTGGAACGACCTACGACAGGATCGTGTTCGACACGGCCCCGCTCGGGCACACCCTGCGACTCCTGACGCTCCCGGAGCAACTCCAGGCCTGGATGCGGGGCCTGATCGAGCGTCGGCGGAAGGTCGGGGTGCTGCAGCGCATGTGGGAGAACGTGCGATCGAGCGGGCATCCTGTGAAGGCTGAAGTGTCCGATGACCCGGTCCTAGCCGCGCTCGAAGAGCGGCGCGCGCGTTTCATCCGGGCGCGCAACGCGATCACCGATCCCGAGCGTGCGGGCTTCGTCTTCGTCGTCCTTCCGGAATGGCTCGCGCTGGCGGAAACGGAGCGCGGGGTGGCCACGCTGGATCGGCACGACATTCCGATCGCCGCAGTGATCGCCAATCGTGTGGTCAGCGCGGGAGCCGAGGGCCAGTTCGCCGCGGAGCGGCGCGCGGAGCAGTCCGAGGTCCTCCAGGCAATCGACCAGCGTCTGGCACGGTTCGTACGGCTGTGCGTGCGGCAGTTCGACGGGGACGTACGTGGTGTCGATGCCTTGCGCCGCGTGGGAGCGGCATTGCAGGAGGGGGACGCAGGCGCGTCGCGGTGAGCAGATGCGCCCCGTAGATTGGAGATCTCTTCCGATCGGGGGACGAGTGGTGTGAGCGCGATTCTACTGTTGATCGTCGGGTTGCTGGCCTTTTTGACCGGCTACGTGTTCTACTCGCGATACATCGCGCACCGGATCTACCGCCTCGACCCGGACTTCGTCACGCCGGCTCACGCGCTCCGCGACGGTATCGACTACCTCCCGACGAATCGTCACGTCCTGTTTGGCCATCACTTCACGTCGGTAGCCGGTGCAGCGCCGATCGTCGGTCCGGCAATCGCGGTGATCTGGGGGTGGCTCCCAGCCTTTCTCTGGGTGGTGCTGGGGACCGTGTTTGCAGGGGCCGTCCATGATTTCGGCGCCTTGTGGATCTCGACGCGCCACAAGGGCAACTCGATCGGCGCGCTCACCGAGCAGATCATCGGTGGGCGAGCGCGGGTGTTGTTCCTGCTGATCATCTTCTTCCTGCTCCTGTTGGTGAACGCCGTGTTCGCGGTCGTGATCGCGAACCTCTTCATTGCGAACCACGGTGCGGTACTTCCGGTGTGGGGAAGTCTGGTCGTGGCCGTCTGCGTCGGAATGCTGATCTATCGCACCCGGGTGCGGATTCTCTGGCCGTCGCTTGCAGCGCTTTTCATCCTGTACGTGCTCATCTGGTGTGGCCAGTACATCGAACTCGGTCTACCGGACCTCTTCGGTTTCGCGCCGACGGCAGCACAGCTGGCGGCGTCAGGGGGAGACTCGGTCGCCGCGGCGGAGGCGGCCACCACGGACGGCGTGCGTGCCGGATGGGTGATCGTACTCTTCGTGTACGCCTACATCGCGAGCGTGCTTCCGGTGTGGCTTCTGCTCCAGCCCCGGGACTACGTCAACAGCCATCAGTTGTTTGTTGCCCTGGCGATCATCTTCCTGGGTGTCGTCGTGGTCAACCCGGAAGTCGTGGCACCCCCGATCAACCGGTCGTTGCCCGACGATGCCCCGAATTGGTTCCCGCTGCTCTTCATTACGATCGCGTGCGGAGCGATTAGCGGCTTCCACGGGCTCGTGGCGTCCGGGACGTCTTCGAAACAGTTGGATCGCGAAACGGATGCGCGGTACGTCGGATACGGCGGGATGATCGGGGAAGGGACTCTCGCGCTCACCGCCATCGTGGCCACCACGGCCGGGTTTGCGTTGTACGCCGGCCGGGAGGGCTGGCTCGAGCACTACGGAACGTGGGCCAGTGCGTCCAGCGGTGCCACGACCGCCTTCGTGAACGGCGTCGGCGTCTTGGCGGAGGGGGTCGGGATCCCCCACGGGGTAGCCGTGATCTTCGCGGCGGTCGTGGTGATCTCGTTCGCGGCAACCACCATGGACACGGGGGTCCGGCTCCAACGGTACATCATCGCCGAGCTCGGCGCTCACTACCGGGTGCGCGCAGCGCAGAATCGATGGCTCGCGACCTTCGTCGCGGTTGCGAGCTGTGCCCTTCTGGCACTCGGGCTGGACCGAGGTGCGGGTGGAATGCGGTTGTGGCCACTCTTTGGCACCACCAACCAGCTGACTGGTGCGTTGACCCTCTTGGTCATCACGCTCTTTCTCCTGCGGCTCAGGCGCCCGGTCGTTGTCACGGTCGTGCCGATGGCGTTCCTGCTCTTCATGACCACCTGGTCGATGGTGCTCAATCTCATCCGCTACTACACGGAGAGTCAGGCGGTGCTGTTGGCGGTCGGGGGCGCGATCTTCGTGCTCGAGTTGTGGCTGATCTTCGAAGCGATCGTTGCGGTCCGCCGTGCCTGGCGCGCTCGCGATCCGGCGTGACGATGATGCCTTGCTGGGTGCGCCGGCGAAGCGTACGTTGGTACCCTCCACGGCGGGAGTGAGCCATTCCGTACGAGCACTCTGACGGCGACGACTACGGCGCCCGACCCGAGCGTGATTCCGGGTCGGCGATCATCGAGCGTCCCCAGCCCCAGAAAGCCGAACGCCGCGAAATGCGCGGGCATACGGCCGTGATCACCGGAGGGGCAACCGGCATGGGTCGGGCTATTGGTCTCGAGTTTGCCCGCCGCGGCGTCAACGTTGCCTTCAACTACATCGAGCTGCCACACCGTGACGTCTCCGCCCAGGCATTGCTGACGGAGACGGCGCTCCGTGCCTACGGCGTCGAGGTGTACAGCAGCTATTGCGACGTCCGCGATCGCGACGCCGTCGACCGTTTCGTCGGCACTGCGCGGGCGGAGCTCGGTGGGCCGCACTTCCTGGTCAACAACGCCGGCATCCACCGCGACGCCGCCCTGTGGCGGATGCCCGAGGATGCGTGGGACGATGTGGTGCAGACCAATCTCTCCGGCAGTTTCAACGCGATACGGTCGGTGGCCCCGATCTTCCGCGAGCAGCGCTACGGCAAGATCGTCAACATCGCGTCACATCAGGCGACGAACCCCGGGTTTGGCCTGGTGAATTACGCAGCGTCGAAGGCAGGGGTCGTCGGATTGACCAAGGCCTCGGCGGTCGAGCTCGGGGCCTACAACGTCAACGTGAACGCCGTTGCTCCCGGGTTCGTCCGGACCGAGCTGATCGGCACCCTCCCCACGGAAGTGCTGCAGGACGCCGAGCGCCAGTCCGTCCTCGGCCGGATCGCCGAGCCCGAGGACGTGGCCAACATCGTGGTCTTTCTCTGCTCGGATGACGCTCGGCACATCACCGGGCAGGTTATCTTTGTGGATGGTGGCTTCACCGTTCGCTGAGGCCCCGGCGCGGACAATCCGAACGCATCAAGGGTAGGAGCTTCATGTGAGTGAACGATTTGTCGAGCTCACTTGGCAGGACGACGTTGCGACGCTGACCCTGGATCGGCCGCCGCAGAATCTGCTCAACATCGCGATGATGGAGCAGATCAACGAGGCCATCCTGGAGCTGCGACAGCGTGACGAGCTCAAGGTCCTGCTGGTCCGGGGACGTGGGGGCGCTTTCTGCGGCGGCATCGAGCCCGGCGAGCATGCCAAAGACCGGGTAACGCGGATGACCCAAGTCTTCCATCGGATCTTCGAGTCGATCCGCCTCCTGGACGTCATTGCGGTCGCTGCGGTCGAGGGGCCGGCTCTGGGCGGCGGATTCGAGCTCGCACTGGGATGTAACCTCGTGGTCGCCTCCGAGTCTGCTCGATTCGGCCTTCCTGAGCTGACGATGGGAACCTTCCCGGCGCTCGCGTGCGTGGTCTTGCCGCGCGCGGCGCCCCGTCGGAAGGCCATGGAGTGGATTCTGACCGGTGAGGAGATCAGCGCGCAGGAATTACGGGAGTTCGGAATGGTCAATCGGGTGTTTCCGGACGACGCGTTCGAGGATGGACTCTCGAAGCTCCTGGCTTCGCTCCGCAGCAAGTCGGCGCCGGTGCTCAAGTTGGCCAAGCGTGCGCAGACGGAGTCGTACTATGCGGTGTACGAGGAGGCGCTGTTCAAGGCCGAAAAGTTGTATTTGAGGGACCTCATGGCATTGAAAGACTCCCACGAGGGCATTCAGGCGGCCATCGAGGAGCGCGAACCGCGCTGGAGGGACAAGTGAGGACGGCGACGACCGCACTCCTTGCGCTCGTCGCCGTTGGGTGTGGTGGGTCGCAACCCGAGGAAGACGTTGCGCCCGTCACCTTGCCGTTCCCAGCTCAGGTTTTTGCAGGTCGTCAGATCGCCCTCTTTCCTGCGACGCTCGTGGCCGCCGACGCAGCGTTGGGGTGGGGGGAGGCACTCGGAGCGCGTGCCGACCGCGCCGGGCGCGCCGACAGCGTTTTGGCTGAGTTCCTCGTGGACCGGGTCCCGGAGATCGATTGGGTGTTGCCGGACGCCCTGCGGGCGGGCGCAGCACGGGCGCCGGGCATTCTGAGCTCGCCTGACAAGATGGGAACGGCGATGCTCCGCGCGGAGGGCATCGAACAAGTGCCGGATCCTCTACGCAGCCAAATGCGCAATCTCACCGGCGTGGTCGCCGATCGCTACGCTCTCGTACCCGCGGTAGTTGCGTTCCCGGCAACGCCTGACGGTCACGGGTCGGCTGAGGTTACGCTCGTGATGGTTGACGTCCGGTTCGGGACCATCGCGTGGCGGACGGTTGCGCGCGGGGAGGCGGACGCCCCGTGGGATGCCATGTGGGAGGCGCTGAAGGCCCTCACGCCGGATCTGCCATGACGTATGACGTGACGCTGGTCCCGGGGGACGGGATCGGACCAGAGATCACCGCTGAGACCGTCAAGATTCTCGCAGCGAGCGGCGTGTCCATCACGTGGGACGAGCAGATCGGTGGCGTGACGGCGCTCGAGCAGGTGGGCACGCCATTGCCTGACGCGACGATCGAGAGCATCGGGCGGACGGGTGTCGCCCTCAAAGGGCCGCTGACGACCCCCGTGGGCACGGGGTTTCGCTCGGTCAATGTCGCGCTCCGACGAGAGTTCGATCTGTATGCGAATGTGCGACCTGTGCGGACGGTCGTGCCGCATCACTGTTACGAGAACGTCGATATCGTGCTGGTGCGGGAGAACACGGAGGGGCTCTACGTCGGGTTTGAGACATTCATCCCTGTCGACGGTGACCCGAAGGCGGTAGCACAGTCCACGGCGATCGTGACACGGCACGGGTGTGAGCGGATTGCACGGTACGCATTCGAGTATGCGGTGCGCCACGGGCGCGAGAAGGTCACGATCTGCCATAAGGCCAACATCCTGAAAGCCGCCAGCGGCCTGTTCCTCGAGACCGCCAGGGCCGTCGCCAGCGACTATCACGGGCAGGTCGACGTCGACGACGTCATCATCGATGCGGCGGCGATGAAGCTCGTGCTTGCGCCGGAGACGTTTGACGTCATTGTGACGACCAACATGTTCGGCGACATTCTGAGCGATCAGATCGCCGGCCTGATCGGGGGCCTCGGTTTGGCACCCGGGGCGAACATCGGCGAGCGTGCGGCGCTCTTCGAGGCGGTTCACGGGTCCGCTCCGGACATCGCCGGGCAGGGGGTGGCCAATCCGACCGCGCTCTTGCTCGCGGCGTGTCAGCTTCTCGACCATCTCGGGGAGCTCGACGCCGCGACACGTGTTCGCGATGCCATCGTGATGACGTTGTGCGACGACGGCGTGCGCACCAAGGATCTCGGAGGCGATGCTTCGACAGTCGAGTTTGGGGACGCCGTCGTTCGGCGGCTTGGTTGAGCACGAGTGCCCACGGTGCCACCGGCCGGTCGAGCTCCCGTTCGGCGAGATCTGTGCCGCCTGTCGGGGCGAGATCACGCGTCGGGCCAATCGCGTGGGCCGGTTGGTCGCCATGGTGAGCACGGCGGCCGTCGGTCTCTACGTCATGCTCCGCGTGCCACCGGATCCGACGGCGCGCGCCGTCAGTGGCGCGTCCGTGGCCGCGTGGTATCTCCTCACCTACATGATCACGAAGCGGATTGCACGCGAGGTGTTCCGGTGGCGGTGACGTCCGCGTGACCTTCCGTCTCGTACACCTGTCGGATCTCCACTTCGGTGAGGTGGCGGACCTGCGTCAGATTCGCGCCGTCGAGGAACTCGTGCCGGATCTCGACGCGCGCGTCATCGTGATCTCCGGCGACCTCTCCCTCCGGAGCCGCCACGGCGAGTTCCAGGCGGCGGTGGCGTTCATGCACGAGCTGGAGCGGACCGCGCCCGTGCTCGTCGTGCCGGGGAACCACGACGTGCAATGGTGGCGACGACCGCTGATCCCCTTCGGGCGGAGTGCGCTGTACAAGAAGTACACGCGGTATTTCGGGCCGGTGCTGTCACCGACGCTCACGTTGCCCGAGGCCGTGATCGTCGGGACGTTGACGTCCCACGGCGTTGCGTGGGGATCGCTCACGACCCGGATTCGGGATGTCGCGGTGAAGGGGCATTTGCCCAAACAGCAGGTCGACCGCGCGGCATCCGTGTTCAGAGCTGCTGCGCCGGAGCAGGCGCGCATCATGGTCATGCATCACAATGTCATGCGCGGGGACCTGTCCAAACGGATGGGGCTCGCGCGCTGGCAGCGAGCCCAGGACCGCATCGTCGCCAGCGGTGCCGACATCGTGCTCTGCGGACACGATCACCAGGAACAGGCCGACCTGCTCCAGGATCGCGTCGTTATTTCGTGTGCAGGAACCCTCTCGACGCGCTCTCGTGGCGGGCGCCCGTCTGTGTTCAATCGCGTCACGGTTGAGGAAAAGGCGATCCACGTCGAGTTCTATCGCTGGGAGCAGGGCAGCGGTGTCTTCAAGCGATCGGATTGCCATTCGTTCCCGCATCCGCGACCCATCGAGGAGGCGCGTGTCGCCGCCGCTGCAGGCTGAACACCCTGCTGTGGAAGCGGACACGGCGCTGCTGGAGCGACGGCTCCGGACGCTGGGGCTCCCGCGCGGCAGTACAGTGCGAGTGCATGCCAATCGCACCGTGATGGTGAGCACCAACGGGCGGGGCGAGGTGCGAGTGCATCGCGGATACGCCTATGCGCCGGATCGGGTGCTGGAGGCCGTCGTGCGCTTCGTGTCGCCACGCACGCATCACCGCGACCGCGTGTTGGCGCGCCGAACGGTCGTGGCGTTTCCGGTCGAGCGGTACGTGCCCTCCGGCCCGCGCCGCCGCGGGCACGGGCCGTCGTCACCGCGCGGACGGACAGATGTCGAGCAACTCCGAGCGGCCCACGTGGAGCTCAATCACAGGTGTTTTGACGGGCGGTTGTCGACGATTCCCCTGCGCGTCTCGAATCGCATGACCACGTGCCTCGGGGCCCTGTCCGTCGATCGGACGACAGGGGCGGCACAGGAAATCGTTATTAGTCGCCGCCACCTGGAGCAGGATCCGTGGCAGTGCGTGCGGGATACGCTGTTGCATGAGATGGTGCACCAATGGCAGGTGGAGCACGGGCATCCGGCGGACCATGGAAGCCGGTTCAAGTCAAAAGCGCGAGCTGTCGGCATCGTGCCGGCAGCACGAATGAGATTGCAACCGACGACACACGCGGTGTCGTCGTCCGGGAGGATGTAAGCGATGGCGTTTCACGGCGTGGATTTCTACGATACCGAGTCGCTGTTGACCGAAGAGGAGCGAGCCGTGCGGGATACCGTACGGCGCTGGGTAGAGGATTCGGTCATGCCGATCATCGGCGAGTACTACCTGGAGGGGAAGTTCCCGACCCAACTGATCCCCGAGATGGCGGAACTCGGCATGCTCGGCGCCAATCTACCGGCGGAGTATGGGTGCGCGGAGCTCAGCAACGTGGCATACGGGTTGATCATGCAGGAGCTCGAGCGAGGTGATAGCGGCCTGCGGTCGTTTGCCTCGGTTCAGGGCGCACTGGTGATGTATCCCATTTTCGCCTTCGGAAGCGAGAGCCAACGACGGACGTGGCTACCCAAACTGGCCACAGGCGAAGCCATCGGGTGCTTTGGGTTGACCGAGCCGGACTTCGGGTCGAACCCGGGTGGCTTGATCACCACCGCCAGGGAAGACGGCGATACGTGGGTGCTCAACGGCGCCAAGATGTGGATCACGAGTGGGTCGATGGCCCATGTGGCAATCATCTGGGCCAAGACCGGCGACCTCGATGACGCGACGTCCATCCGTGGGTTCATCGTGCCGACGGACACGAAAGGGTTCTCGGCGAAGGACCAGAAAGGGAAGCTCTCGCTACGAGCCAGCGACACGAGTGAACTCGTCCTCGAGGATGTCCGCGTGCCGAAGGACAGCATCCTCCCTGAGACTACCGGCCTCAAGAACGCGTTGATGTGCCTCACACAGGCACGGTACGGTATCGCGTGGGGTGCCATCGGTGCCGCCATGGCCTGCTTCGAGGAGGCCGTGTCGTACGGTAAGGAACGCAAGATGTTCGATCGCCCAATCGCGGGCTTCCAACTGCAACAGGCCCGGTTGGCGCACATGCTCACGGAGATCACGAAGGCGCAACTCTTGTGCGTCCAGCTCGGCCGGTTGAAAGAGCGCAATGAAGTGACACCGTTCCAAGTCTCACTGGCGAAACGCAACAATGTCGACATGGCGTGTGAATGTGCTCGCGAGGCGCGCCGGTTGCTGGGCGGCAGCGGAATCCTCGCCGAGTATCAGTCAATGCGACACATGGCCAACCTGGAGAGCGTGTACACGTATGAGGGTACACATGACATCCACACGCTCATCTTGGGAGAGGCTATCACCGGGTTGCAGGCCTACGCGGGGTAGGCCCACCTGTCGGTCACAGGTGTCGGTAGCGGCGCCGCATCCCGCCTGGGGACGCGACGCCGCTGCTTCATTTGCGGGCCGATGGTGGGCACCTCATCCGGGGTTACACCTGGAGCCATGAGCCCCTATGCTCTATCGTGCTCCACACGCCGACACCTCCGGAGGAATGGCATGACGAAGGCGCACCTCGCACTCCTAACCGTTGGTCTCGTCGTGGGTTGCGCGCGCACCGAAGGCTACAACGTGAGCGAACCGCAACTCGGTGACAGCGGTCTCGCCGCGGTCCTGGTGGCCGACGGATTACAGAACCCGCTGTACGTCACCGCTCCGCCGTCCGACGGACGCCTGTTTGTCGTTGAGCGGGCAGGGCGGATCCGGATCATCCGCACCGGGGAAGTGTCCCCCGTGCCCTTCCTCGATATCGCCGATCGCGTGTCGACAGGGGGAGAACGTGGCCTGCTCGGCCTGGCGTTCCACCCGGCCTACGCCGACAACGGTTGGTTCTTCGTCAACTACTCTGACCCGGACGGCAACACTCGCATCGAGCGTTACGCTGTGAGCGCTGACCCCGATGTGGCGGATCCGGCATCGGCGGTGCGCCTGCTGCAGATCGATCAGCCCTTCGGGAACCACAACGGAGGGATGATCACCTTCGGGCCCGATGGCATGCTTTACGTGGGCATGGGCGATGGCGGGAGTGCAAATGATCCGCACGGGCATGGGCAGAATCCGCAGACGCTGCTCGGAGCCCTGTTACGGATCGCCGTCGATGGCCACACGCAGCCCTATGGAATCCCTGATGACAACCCGTTCGTGGACCGGCCGGAGGGCCGAGACGAGATCTGGGCAATCGGTCTCCGGAATCCGTGGCGCTTCTCATTCGACCGGATGGGGGATCACCTGCTGATCGCGGATGTGGGGCGGAGTGCATGGGAGGAGATCAACGCGGTATCCCCCGCCATCGGCGGCCTCAATTACGGGTGGCAGGAGATGGAGGGCCGCCAATGTACCGGTTTGGGAGGTTGTCGTGCCGACGACTTCGCACTCCCGATCGTCGCGTACGGGCATGATCAAGGCTGTTCGATCATCGGTGGGTACGTGTACCGCGGGGACGATGTGCCCGAGATCGACGGACACTACTTCTATTCGGACTTCTGCACGGGATGGCTCCGGAGCTTTCGGATCGGTGAGGGCGGAGCGATTTCGGAGCATACGGAATGGCCGGTGGGCAATCTCGGCACGATCGTCTCGTTCGGTGAGGATGCCTTCGGGGAGTTGTATATCGTCTCGCTTGGTGGTCGCATCCATCGCTTGACTCGCCAACCGTAACATGGCAGGGAGATAGGGGCGTGACCGCGGTGGCTCCTGGCGAGAAGGCCGAGCCGGCCCTGCTGCGGGACCCAAACCTGCACGTCGTCTTCAGCGTCACGCTCATGGCGATGCTCGGGGTCGCGAGTGTCACACCGGCATTTCCTCGGGTGGCCGTGGCACTCGAGGTGTCACCTGAGTCCGTGGGCCTGCTCGTGTCCGCCTTCACGTTTCCCGGCGTGCTGTTGGCCCCGGCTCTCGGCGTGTTGGCCGATCGCATGGGGCGCAAGCTGGTCTTGATCCCATCGCTCATCGTCTTCGGGCTTGCGGGTGCGGCATGCGCACTCGCCCGGGACTTCGAAGTGCTGCTCATTCTGCGCGTGCTCCAGGGCGTCGGCGGCGCTGCTCTGGGTGCGATCAACCTTACCTTGATCGGCGACCTGTACTCCGGCTCCCGTCGCACGACAGCGATGGGGTACAACTCAGCCGTGCTGAGCATCGGCACGGCGGTGTACCCGGCCGTCGGTGGTGCCCTTGCCACTGCAGCGTGGTTTTGGCCGTTCGCCCTTCCCATCGCTGCCGTTCCGGTCGCGCTGTTCGTGCTCTTCACCCTCGACGGTCCGCCCACGGCGGTCGCACAGGGCCTTGGCGCGTATCTCCGGAGTGCGGTGTCCGCGATGGCACGGGTCGAGGTGGTAATCCTGTTCGCCGGGGGCCTCACGACGTTTGTCCTGATCTACGGCGCATATCTGACCTTCTTGCCGTTCGTGCTCGAGGCTCGGTTTGGCGCGAGTCCGTTGGGGATCGGCGCGGTGTTTGCCGTTGCCTCCGTCTCGACCGCCTGCACGTCGGCAGTCCTCGGGCGCCTCGCCGCGCATATCGGGGAGGGGCGGCTCGTGGTGATCGGGTTCGGCACATACGTCGCGACGATGCTGGCGATGCCGAGTGTCGAAGTGTGGTGGCAGCAGGGCCTGACCGTCATGGCCTTCGGAGCGGCCAACGGGATCGTGATTCCGAGCATTTTGTCGCAGCTGGCGAGCGCGGCACCGCAGGAATACCGAGCGGCGATGATGTCGGTCAATGGCATGGTATTGCGACTGGGTCAGACACTTGGGCCCCTGCTGGCGGGGTGGGCGTTCGTCACGTGGGAACTCACGGCACCGTTCCGACTGTCCGCAGGGATCGCCGCCGTCATGGTGCTGCCACTCGCCTTGATATCGGGACGCCGCATTCGCGTGTGACACCGGGGCAGTCCCTTATGTGACCTTTGCTCAGTGCCGCTCGGGTGCGAAATTGGGCCATGGACCGACATGACGCTGAGGCACGAATCCGGGAGTTGCGGGCCTCCATCAGGCACCACGACTACCTCTACTATGTGCAGGACCGTCCGGAGATTTCGGACGACGCCTATGACCGCTTGTTTCAGGAGCTCAAGAAACTCGAGCAGGACTTTCCGGAACTGCGCTCGTCTGACTCCCCGACCCAACGTGTCGCAGGCGTCGCCCTCGACAAGTTCCCCACGATCGAGCATACCGTTCCACTCCTGAGTCTCGACTCGAGCCAGGACGAGGCGGTACTGCGCCGCTTCGACGAGCGGCTGCGAAAGGCGCTCGGCGGATCGGTCCGTTACGTGTTGGAGCCCAAGCTCGACGGGGCATCCGTCGAGCTCGTCTACGAGCACGGCGTCTTGGCACGTGCGGCGACCCGTGGCGACGGGCTCGTCGGCGAGGGCATTACCGAGAACGTGCGCACCATCCGCTCCGTGCCGCTGCGCCTGCGTGAGGATCTGCGCCCCACTCCGGAGTTCGTGGCCGTTCGTGGGGAGATCATCATGCGGGTGCAGGGTTTCGAACAGTTGAACGAGCGGCTGCTCGGAGAGGGCAAGATGCCGTTCGCGAACCCGCGCAATGCCGCTGCCGGTTCGCTGCGACAACTCGATCCGCAGGTCACGGCCCAGCGGCCCCTCGACCTCTACGCATACGATCTCCTGGCTGTCGACGGCGCGACATTTGCCGCGCAGTGGGACGTGTTGTCGGCATTGCAGGATTGGGGTCTTCCGGTAAACGACCTGATCGAGCAACACGAGGAGGTCGAGGACGTCCTGGAGTACCATCGACGTCTCACCGAGCAGCGCGACGATCTGGAATACGAGATCGACGGGGTGGTGATCAAGCTCGATACACTGGCCGACCGTGATGAGGTCGGCGCGACGTCTCATCATCCGCGGTGGGCCTTTGCGTACAAGTTCCCGCCGCGGAAGGAGATCACGCGCGTCCTTGCGATCGTTCCGTCAGTGGGACGGACCGGCGTCGTGACACCGGTGGCGATGATGCGGCCGGTCGAGCTCGGAGGGGTCACGGTCGCCCGCGCGAGCCTGCACAATCGCGAAGAGGTAGCCCGCAAGGACATTCGCGAGGGTGACAAGGTCCGCGTTCAGCGCGCCGGGGACGTGATCCCCCAGGTTGTGGAGCGGGTGAACGAGCCGGGTCGTGAACGGGGGGCGCCGTATCGCCTTCCGGACCGATGCCCGTCCTGTCAAACGGTGCTCGTCGAGCGTGGTCCGTTCACCGTGTGTCCGAACAGTTTTGAGTGCCCGGCACAATTGACGGGACGCATCCAGCACTTCGCCTCGCGGAACGCGCTCGATATCGAGGGGCTCGGTGAGGAGACGGCGAGACAGCTGGTTGCCGAAGGATTGGTGCGTCAGCTTCCGGATCTGTTCGCCCTCACGCCGGAGCACCTCGTTTCTTTGGACGGTTTTGCCGAGAAGTCGGCGGAGAACTTGGTCGACGGAGTGAGGCGAGCTGCGGTGGTCACGCTCCCGCGCTTCCTCTACGGACTCGGCATTCCGGAGGTCGGTGTCACCGTCGCCAAGGACCTTGCCCGACACTTCGGCTCGATTGCGGCCGTCCGGAGTGCGTCACCCGAGACGCTGGCTGCCGTACATGGGGTCGGCGCGAAGATGGCCGAGCAGATCGTCGGGTTC
Organism: Gemmatimonadota bacterium; assembly: GCA_039586875.1. Taxonomy (GTDB): domain Bacteria; phylum Gemmatimonadota; class Gemmatimonadetes; order Gemmatimonadales; family GWC2-71-9; genus JAOTVV01. The sequence continues at coordinate 36,708 of JBDHJO010000002.1, forward strand.
TTCGGTGACCTCCGGAACCGGGAGATCCTCGACCAGCTCCTTCAGACGGTGACCGTCGAGGAGATGCTCCCGCCGGGATCGGCGAGCGGGACCGCAACACTGGCGGGGCAGACGTTCGTGTTCACGGGGGGCCTTCAGGGTGTGAGTCGTTCCGAGGCCAAGGCGTTCGTGGAATCCCTTGGCGCGCGTGCCACGGGCACGGTGAGCAAGACGACGTCCTACGTGGTGGTCGGGGAGAACCCGGGGTCGAAGCTCGCCAAAGCTCGAGCGCTCGGTGTCCCGGTGCTCTCGGAGGAGGAGTTCCTGTCGCTCATGCGGTCGAATGGGATGGAGATCTAGGTGGAGAACGTCGATATCGCGAAGGTGCTGCGGGACATCGCCGTCTTGCTGGAGATCAAGGGCGCGAACCCCTTTCGCATTCGTGCCTACCAGAACGCCGCTCGCACGGTCGACGAACAGACCACGCCGCTGCGCACGATGGTGCAGGAAGAGGTCGCCCTCACGGATCTCCCCGGGATCGGCAAGGATATCGGCGGCTACATCCACGAACTGATCACGACCGGCGATCTGGGACTCTACGATGAACTGACCGCGGAGGTACCGGAGAGCCTGATCGAGCTCACGCGGTTGCCCGGTGTCGGGGCCAAGAAGGTCCGCCGGCTCTGGGACGTGCTGGACGTGCAGACGATCGACGACTTGGAGCAGGCCGCTACCGACGGTCGCGTGGCGGAGCTGGAAGGGTTCGGTGCGAAGAGTCAGCAGAAAATCCTCGACGGCATCGCCGCGTACCGTCGTCGGCTTGGCCGATTCCGGATCGCCGATGCGGAGCAGTACGTCGAGCCACTCGTCGCCTACCTTGCGGCAAGCAAGGACGTCGAACGTCTCGAGGTGGCCGGCAGTTACCGCCGCCGCCGCGAAACCGTCGGTGACATCGACATTCTGGCGGTTGCCGCGGATGCCCGCGCGGTGATGGAGCGGTTCGTGGCGTACCCCGATGTGAAGCGCGTCGAGCTCCAAGGGGACACCAAGTCGACCGTGCACCTTCGGGCTGGGCTACAGGTCGACCTGCGTGTTGTTCCGGCCGAGAGCTACGGCGCGGCGTTACAGTACTTCACCGGCTCGAAGGAGCACAACGTGCGCCTGCGCAAGCGTGCGGTCGCGCGGGGGCTGTCCGTGTCGGAGTACGGTGTCACGATGGCAGGGTCCGACCCCGGCCCGGTACTCGCAGGGGCGTCGGAAGCGGATGTGTACGCGGCGGTCGGTCTTCCATGGATTCCACCGGAGCTTCGCGAGGATCGCGGCGAGCTCGACGCCGCCGAGGCTGGCGCCCTGCCCGCGCTGATCACGATCGACGACATCCGCGGCGATCTCCAGATGCACTCGACGTGGTCGGACGGCAAGCACTCGATCGAGGAGATGCTCGATACCTGCGTCGCGCGTGGGTACGAGTATTTCGCTATCACCGATCACAGCAAGTCACTAGCGATGACGGGAGGGCTCGACGCGGCGAAGCTCCGCCGGCAGTGGGATGAAATCGCGGGCATTGCAGCGCGGCGCCAGGAGATTCGAGTGCTCCGTGGGATGGAGGTCGACATTCTCCGTGATGGCGCCTTAGATCTCGAAGACGAGTTGCTGGAGGAGCTGGACGTCGTGCTCGTGTCGGTGCATTCCCTCATGGATCTTCCGGCGACGGCGCAAACCGACCGCATTCTCCGCGCCGTGCAGCACCCGGCGGTGAATATCCTGGCGCACCCGACCGGGCGGCTCATCAACCGGCGGGATGCGATGCAGTTCGATCTCGATGAGGTGCTCAAGGCCGCAGCCGCGCACGGTGTCGTCGTCGAGCTGAACGCTCATCCTGAACGCCTCGATCTGAAGGACACGCACCTGCTCCGTGCTCGGGACTTGGGCCTCAAGATCGTCATCAGTACCGATGCCCACCGCACATCCGATCTGGCGCTCATGCGCTACGGTGTGGAACAGGCACGACGGGCGTGGCTGACGACGGATGATGTCGTCAACGCCTGGCCGTTGGAACGCCTGTTACCGGCGTTGGCGACGTCGGGAACACGCTGACCATTGTGTTGAGAGGAGTGGCATCATGCTGACGATCAAAGTCCGAAAGGACGGGCCCTACCTCGTGACCGGCACCTGCCGGCTCGTCGATCACGAAGGACGCCCGTACGAGACGTCGGACGACTTTGTGCTGTGCCGCTGTGGAGCGTCGGAGAAGAAGCCGTTCTGCGACGGGAGTCACAAGACGGTCGCGTTCCGGGACCCGCGCGACTGACGACCGTGCCAACCCAGCCGCGACTGGATTGAGGGGAGAGCGATATGCAGAAGCTGGTCAGTGGGTTTTCCCGCAAGGCAGGCATGATACCGGGAACACTCGTGCACGTGGGCGAGGAAGGGGGCGCCCCGGTTCGCGTTACCGCGTTGCGGTATGGCCCGGATCACGCAGAGGAGTTCGTCGTCGAGGACCTGGGGACGTTTCTCGCGACTCCGACTCCGCCAGGCGTCACGTGGCTCAACGTCGAGGGGGTGCACGATATCGAGGTCATCAGACGTCTCGGCGATCACTTCGGTCTGCACCCACTGCTGCAGGAAGACATCGTCAACACCGAGCAGCGTCCCAAACTCGAGGACTACGGTGACTACCTCTTCCTTGTGCTGCGGATGCTGTACGAGCAACCGAGCACCGAGGACGACGACCTGGTCGAGATCGACAGTGAACAGGTAAGCCTGGTGCTCGGCACCGATCTGGTGATCACCTTCCTGGAAGATCCACAAGACGTGTTCGAACCGGTCAGGAATCGGATTCGGGAGAACCGTGGCCGGGTGCGGAAGAGTGGTGCCGATTATCTGGCGTATGCCCTCATGGACGTCATTGTCGACAACTACTTCATCGTGCTCGAACGATTCAGCGATCTTGCGGAATCGCTGGAAGTCGCCGTCATGGGCGATCCGGATCCGACAACCCTCCCAGCCATTCAGCAGATGAAGCGAGCGATGATTCAGGTGCGACGGACCATCTGGCCGCTGCGTGATGTGGTGAGCGCGCTGTTGCGTGGCGAGTCTCGCCTCATCAAGAAGGCGACGGTGGTGTACCTCCGTGACGTCTATGACCACCTCGTGCGGGTGGTGGATATCGTCGAGACCTACCGGGAAATGGTGGGAGGATTGATGGACATCTATCTGTCCACCCTCAGCAACCGTATGAACGAAGTGATGAAGGTGCTGACCATCATCGCGACGATCTTCATCCCCCTGACGTTCATTGCGGGTGTGTACGGGATGAACTTCGACAACATCCCGGAACTGCACTGGCGCCATGGCTACTGGTATGTCTGGGGGCTGATGCTGGTCAGCGGCGTCCTGCTGCTTCTGTTCTTCCGGCGGAAGAAGTGGCTGTGACGTTGCACGGCCCCAGTCGGGAAGGTAGCTTCCCCAACGGTAGATTCATGAGCTGGGGTACGAGTTAACATCAAGGCTAACAAGGGGTTACGGTGAAGCTTGCAGTCTGCGTGAAGCGCGTGCCCGACTCCGAGGCGCGAATCAAGATCGGTAGCGACGGCACCTCGATCGACGCTGCCGGGGTCAAGTTCGTACTCAACCCGTACGACGAGTACGCGGTTGAGGAAGCGTTGAAACTGAAGGAAGCGGCTGGGTCGGGAGACGTCACGGTCATCTCGGTCGGGCCCGACGCGGCGCAGGAAACGATTCGCACCGCCTTGGCCATGGGTGCCGATCGCGGGGTACTCCTGAAGGCGGAGGCGCTCCCACTCGACCCGCTGCCCGTCGCTCGCGCACTTGCGGACGAACTGAAGGATGGGGCGTACGACGTCGTGTTGTTCGGCAAGATGGCGATCGATGACTCGAGTCATGCGGTGGGTGTCATGGTCGCGGAACTGCTGGACGTCCCGTGTGTTAGCGCGGTCTCCGGACTTGCCATCGCCGATGGCACGGGGCGAGCCGAGCGTGAGATCGAGGGCGGTGTCGAGGTCGTCGAGTTCGCACTGCCGGCCGTGGTCACGGCGGACAAAGGACTCAATGACCCACGATACCCGGCGTTGCGCGGCATCATGATGGCCAAGAAGAAGCCGCTCGACGTGAAGGATGTCACGCTGGATGCGGGCGGCCTGGAGGTGACGGGGCTCTCGTATCCACCCGAACGGAAGGAAGGTCGCATCGTCGGCGAGGGGGCCGATGCCGTGCCTGCATTGATCGACGCCCTCAAGAACGAAGCGAAGGTGCTCTGATGGCGAACGTCTTGGCAGTACTCGAGCAGCGAGGCGGCACGCTGAAGCGCGTCTCACACGAGACGCTCACCGCTGCGCGGACAGTGGCGGACGCCTCGGGAGCGGAGGTGCATGCACTGGTCATCGGTGCTTCGAGCATGCCGGTGGACGAACTCGGCGGGTTCGGGGCGGACAAAGTGCTCGTCGCCGGTGATCCGAGTCTCGCGGACTATCAGGCCGATCGATATGCAGCGGTGGCGGCCGGCGTCGGTGAGTATGGCGCGGTGATCATTGCGGCAACGGCCATGGGCAAGGACCTGGCGCCGCGAATTGCCGCACGCCTGGGGTGTGCGCTAGCCGCGGACGTCACGGACGTGCGTGTGGACGACGGCATCATCGTGACGAGACCTGTGTACGCCGGCAAGGCCAACTACGCGCTCAAGGTCACGGCGAGTCGGTGCGTGATCTCGGTGCGACCGAACGCGGTGTCGGCAGCAGCGAATCCGCGCGACGCTGCGCAGGAGAGCGTGGAGGCACCGGGGGGCGAACCACGGGCACGCACCGTCGAGGTGAAGCAGCCGGAGCGGGCGGCACTCGATGTGGCTGAAGCCTCGGTGGTGGTCAGCGGCGGCCGCGGTCTCAAGGGGCCGGAGAACTTCGCGATGCTCGACGAGCTGGCCGCGGCGCTGGGGGGTGCGGTCGGTGCGTCCCGAGCCGTCGTCGATGCCGGATGGCGACCGCATGCTGAGCAGGTGGGGCAGACCGGCAAGGTGGTGAGTCCCAACCTCTACGTGGCGGTGGGGATCTCCGGTGCGATTCAGCATCTCGCTGGCATTCGGACGGCCAAAACCATCGTTGCGATCAACAAGGACCCCGATGCGCCGATCTTCAAGGTCGCCGATTACGGTATCGTCGGCGATCTGTTCGAGGTCGTGCCCAGGCTCACCGAGGAGATACGCAAAGCGCAGGAGGGGTAGGGATGACGACGGGATCCGTGCATCCGGCTGGGACGCAACCCGCGCTGCCGCGAGAGCAGCTCATTCTGACGGACGCTCCCGGCGAGGAACGGATCGACCTCGATGTCGTCTTCGTCGGTGCCGGTCCCGCCGGCTTGGCCGGCGCGATCGAGTTGGCCCGGTTGGTGCGAGGCGCCAACGAGTCGGGCGACGGGGTCGGTGACGTTGCGATTGGCGTGCTCGAAAAGGCGGCAGCGCTCGGCGAGCACAACTTGTCGGGGGCGGTGGTCAACCCGCGCGCATTTCACGAGCTCTTCCCCGAGCTGAGCCCCGGCGATTTCCCGTTTGGCCAGCAGGTGACCGGCGAGGCGCTGTATTACCTGACCGACCGCCGGGCGCGTCGGCTGCCCATGCCCCCGTCAATGCACAACGCCGGCAACTACGTGGCGTCGATTTCGGAGATCGTGCGGTGGCTCGGCGAGAAGGCCGGCGAGCTGGGCGTCGATGTGTTCCCGGGATTTCCGGCTGGCGGTCTCCTCACAGACGGTGACCGCGTCGTCGGCGTTCGCACCGTTCCGTCGGGACTCGACCGGGATGGCCGCCCGATGGCGACGCACATGCCGTCGGCCGACATCGTGGCGAAGGTAACCGCCCTCTCGGAAGGCACGCGTGGGATGCTGACGCAGGCGTACCTCGATTGGCAACGGGTCGGTGCCGACAATCCGCAGGTCTACGCGCTCGGCGTCAAGGAACTCTGGGAGCTCAAACAGCCGTTGGATCGTGTCATCCACACGATGGGGTGGCCGCTGCCGGGCGATGTGTTCGGCGGAAGTTTCATGTATCCCCTCGAGCCCTCCGTCGCTGCGCTCGGCTTGGTCGTCGGACTGGACTACCCCTACCGCGATCTCGATGTGCACGAGCTGCTGCAGCGCATGAAGTTGCATCCCCTGTTCCGGCCCTACCTCGAGGGAGGGGAACTCCTGGAATGGGGGGCGAAGACGATTCCCGAGGGCGGGTACTACTCCTGGCCGGCTCGCCTATCGGGCGATGGGGTCGTGCTGCTCGGTGATGCGGCCGGATTTGTGGATGTCCCGTCCCTCAAGGGCATTCACTACGCCATGCAGTCCGGGATCTACGCTGCGCACGCGATCTTCACCGCACTGAAGCGCGGCGACACCTCGCACGATGCGCTGCGCGAGTACGATCGCCTGATCCATCGGTCGTACATCCGTGACGATCTCTACCGCACGCGCAACATGCGCTTGGCGTTCAAGGACGGATTCGTCCGTGGCGGTATCAAGGCGGGTCTCATGACCGTGACGGGTGGGCGCTTCCCGGGAAGAAAGATTCCGATGCACCGCGATGTCGACGTCGATCGACAACCGGGTGGTGAGATCACGGTGCCTGCAGGTGACGCACTCGTGGTGAGCAAGGTGGATGCGGTGTTCAAGGCCGGTAACGCGACGCGTGACGATATACCATCCCACCTAATCGTAGGCGAGGACGTTTCGGCCGACACGGCTGAGTTCTATGCGCGGCTCTGCCCGGCAGGCGTGTATGAGGTACGTGAGGGGAAGCTGGTCGTCAACGCACCGAATTGCGTGGATTGCAAGGCCACCGATGTAGTGGGTCCGCGGTGGACGCCGCGTGAAGGGGGAGCGGGACCGGCGTACAAGCGGATGTAACGAGCGGTCCATCCGCTGTCGATCCGGGAGCCCGGCCGGAAGCGGCTCCTAAAAGGGTGGCATCTCCAGGTGAGTCGGCTCGTCCAGGCGGATGACCTCCAGTGACTCGCCGGCTGCGATTTCCCGACGGTCTTCCGGAACGATCAAGAGTGCATCCGCCTTCACCATCGACGTGAGGATTCCCGACCCCTGTGAGCCGGTACTCCGGGCCGTCAGCATCCCATCCTCCATCGTCAACGTGACACGCAGGAAATGCTGCAGAGCCGCGTGGGTCACGATATCTTCGCCGACCCGAGCGATCGTTGTCCGTCGGAAGAGCGTACGGTACCCCATCAGCTTGCGGATTGCCGGCCGAGCGAACAGCTCGAACGTGACCATGGTGCTGACCGGATTCCCCGGCAGGCCGATCCACGGCGTACCACGGTAGCGTCCGAATCCGACCGGCGCACCGGGGCGCATCCGGAGGCGCCAAAACAGCAACTCGGTACCGCCCTCCTCGAGCAGTGAGCGCAGGTGGTCATGCTCCCCGACGCTCATGCCCCCGGACGTGACGAGAAGGTCAGCGGCCGCGGCATCGCCCAGGCGCGCGCGGATGGCGTCCGGGTCGTCCGGGACAATGCCGAGATCGATCGTCTCCGCGCCGGCAGCCTCGGCCATCGCGAGCATTGTGTAGGTGTTGGATGACGCGATCTTGCGGCCGGCGAGAATGGCCTCGCGTTCGGATAGGTCCGCGATCTCGTCACCGGTCCCAAGGACCGCGACCCGCGGTCGTCGGTGCACGATCGGCTCGCTGCAGGCGACGGATGCCAGTACGCCGATCTGCGCCGGCCCGAGCGGCGTGCCGGGTTCCAGAACGACGGTGCCGGCCTGTACATCCTCACCGCGCTTTCGGACGTTCCGTCCAACATCCCGCGAGTCGTTGATCTGAACCGTGCGGGCGTCCAGGCGGGTCGTGTCCTCCTGTCGGATCACGCAGTCCGCAGCATCGGGGAGCGGAGCACCAGTGAAGATGCGAGCGCACTCCCCGGCACCGAGGGTGTGGGTGGGGAA
>JBDHJO010000275.1:0-5197 GCA_039586875.1 Gemmatimonadota bacterium
GCCCGGATGATCGCGTCGACGTCGGTGCCCACGTACACGTTCCAGGTCATAACAGAAACCGCACCCGGTGGCGCGGCTTGGTGGAGATCGGGACTCGCGATGTGACTGTCGCTACACGCGACGATGGCCGCAGCTCCGGCCAGGCACAGAGAAAGTCGCGTTGAGATCATACGGGCCTCCTGATTGAGTCGGCGGAACCGGTTGACGTTGCGTGGGTAGCTTGCCGGGGCACCGTCAAGCAGCCGTCAAGCGCCAATTGCCACGAGGAGTCCGCTATCTTCCCATCCATGCGTCAGGCTATCGTCTCCGTGGTGGTGCTCGCCCTGAGCGGCCCCGCGACCGTCGGTGCGCAGGACACCGTGGTCGCGGGCCCGGAGCCCGTTCGAATCCTCACCGACTCGATCCGCGCCGAGGGAATCGTGCGAGCGTCGAACGTGGTGGATTCGGTGTTCGTCGATCGGACGCTCCCGCAGGGGTACGTGTTCGGTGGCGACTGGGGTGCCTACCTCATGGCGCGGCTCGGAGCGGTGCCGATTCCCGATGACCTGAAGATCGCCGTGGACGTGGACACCGTGCGCATCGTGCTGCACACGACGGTCGGCGACCTCCCGCTCATCGCGCGCCAGGCGCTTGGCCCGCTGCTGACGTTCGTGGCGCCGGAGACACTACTGGAGGGCGACATCGGGCTCGACCAGCTCGGCCCGGAGATCGTGCGGTTCCGACTCACGGCCGTGCGGCTCAATGGGCTGACCGTGCCCGAGCGGTTCCTGCAGGAGGTCATGAACGGCGTCGGACGGCAGTACCCGAAGCTCACAAGGACGGGGCGGGACTTGTTGATTCAGGTGCCACGTGGTGCGGAGATCCTGTTGGCGCCCGGAGGTGTCCGACTGATCGGCCCACTGGACGAGGAGCCGGCAGACACCGTGGGTTGAGCACCGGCTTCGCCCGCACGATCGGTGACTTACGGGAACACACGCAGTCGGCGGGACTCGCGCAGCACGGGATCTCAAGCGGACCTCGACCCGCGCGGTGCTTCATGCGGAGGGAGGAGTCCCGCCGGCCGTGGCCAGGCTAACTTCGTGGGGTGGCGCGAGATTCTCGTTCCTTGAATAGTACATGAGCGACACACCGGGCCGCTGACGGCCACGGCGTCATGCGGCAACTTGTGGAATCGCGCCGCCGCCGTCCGAGGCGGGCGGGAACAGGTATCGACGGAGGCTACACGGTTGGTGGGAAAGTCCGATCACGCGCTCGGCAAGTTCGTGGGGACCACCCCCGCCATCACCGTGTGGCAGGGATTGCTGGACCGTGCCGCGCGTTATGCGGATTGGTTGCGCCCCGCCCTGCTCTGTCACTATGGAGCTCGACTCAGCCGCAATGGCCTGAACGCAGGTGGGTGCGGCAACCTCTCCGCCCGCGCGCGCAGCGGGAGCGCGATCTATATCACGCCGCGCGGCGTCGATAAGGCGTACCTCACGCCGCGCTCCATTCGCCTCGTCACGCTCGATGCCCCGGACGCATCGACCCGCGACGTGAGCATCGAGTTTCCCATGCACCGGGCGTGTTACCGCGCGCGGGCATCCATCGGGGCCGTGGTGCACACGCACGCACCCGCGCTGACGGCGCTGCCGCTCCGTGGGATCGACCTCGCACATGCGCTGCCAGAAATGCCCACGGCGGTGGGCGGCGTCCGTTACTTGCCCTATGCGGAAGCCGGTTCTGACGCGCTGGCCGACGCTGTCGGTCGCGGTGTCGGTAACGCCGCGCTCCTCCTGCTCGAGCGGCACGGGGCCGTGGCGGTGGGCGACGATCTTGGGCAGGCCGTCCGGCGGATGGAGTTCGGAGAGCTCGCAGCGGTGACAGCACTGCTGATGGTCGGCGAGGGACGAAGCGCCCTGGAGCAGCATCGCGCGCGACTGTCCGAGAGCTGAGCGCCGCCGCAGCACGCACGAACGCCAGCACCTCATCCGTGAGACGGGGGGGAGTGATGGCCCGGGCCCTGCTTGGTACCTATCGGTACCTGAACCCCGAAGGGGCCCGATGGCCACTCCGCTCTACTTGGCGTAACTCAATGCCCGGGGCGGGAGTCGAACCCGCACGAGGCTTTCGCCTCAAGGGATTTTAAGTCCCTTGTGTCTGCCCATTCCACCACCCGGGCGGGTGGTTTAAGTCTAAGCTATCAGGGACTGTGCAGCACCAAACAGCATTGTTTGCACTCGTACCAGATGCACCAACAGAAGGCGGCTGCGGCACGGTTCAACCACGGATCAGGCACGGTGAGCAGCACGGACGAAACGCTGGTCGTCTAAGTGTTGTCTATTTCAACCTTGACAATACATGGACAACAGGTAATCTTTGACTCGGAGATCGACCTAACACACTAACCAGCAATCAATTAGGACGCAGGAGCGAAGTATGGACAAGCGACAACTGATCGACGGACTGAATGAAGATCTTGCCGGCGAGCTGTCCGCGATTGCTCAGTACATCGTGTATGCCGCCAAGGCGACGGGCCCCTACCGACCCCAGCTCGCGCAGTTCTTCCTCAGTGAGGTGGCGGACGAACAAGCCCACGCCCAGTACCTCGCCAACAAGATCGTGGCGCTCGGTGGCGAGCCGACCACCGCGGCGCGGCCGGTGCCGGCCGCGAGCTCGAACAAGGAAATGGTGGAAGCCGTGCTGGCCGCTGAAAAGCAGGCCCTGGCAGACTACACGGCCCGCGCCAAGCAGGCCGAGGAGTTCGGTGACAAGGGGTTGGCCGTGCAGCTGGAGGACATGGTCCGAGACGAGAGCGGTCATTCGGAGGAGACCGAGCGGATTCTCCGCGACTGGCCACTCTAGAGGCTCCAGGCCCGTCAGCGCCCGCTGTCACTCACGCCCCACCCCGCAGCGCCACGGGTGGGGCGTCGTCGTCGCCGGGCAACTCGCTCGCCGATTACCGCGCCCCCCCGCGATGTGGGACCGACAGCGGCTTCGGGCGTGGCAGCGCGACTGGTCGGACCGATTATCCGAGCGCGCCGACCACCTCATCGCCCGACTTCCCAAGTTGGGCGTGGACGAGAGTACGCTCCTCCTCGGTTTCGCCCTCGCCATCGGTGTGGCCGTGGGCCTCGCCGTCATCGTCTTCTACAAGCTGATCGACGTCGCCCAGGCCGTCTCTCTCACGACCGTCGCCCGCTTCACCGGATTCGGCAGCATTGCCATCGTGGTGGTCGTGGCCGTCGGCCTCGCTCTCACACGGATGATCGTGGTCTACGGCACCGGGGACTCGGACGGCGAGAACATCCCCGACGTGATACGCTCCGTCGCCAAGCGCGGGGGGACCGTTCACTCCAGGCCCGTGCTGGCGAAGACGGCGGCCGCCGCTCTCGCGATTGGCACCGGCGGGTCGGTCGGCGCCGAGGGGCCCGTGGCCGTGCTCGGCTCGGGATTCGGCTCGAGCATCGGCCGCTTCTTCCGCTCGAGCCCGGAGCGCCTTCGCCTCCTCGTTGCCTGTGGAGCTGCCGCCGGAATCTCAGCAGCATTCAACGCACCCATCGCCGGCGTGTTCTTCTCCCTCGAGAAGGTGGTAGGCAGCTTCGGCGTTCGCGCGTTCCCGCCGATCCTCGTCGCCAGCGTGATTGCAGCGGCCATCTCTCGTGCGGCATTCGGCGCCTCACCCGTGATCGAGATCCCGACCGAGTACACCTTGGGTGCACCGAGCGAACTCGTGCTCTATGCGCTCCTCGGCGTCATCGCGGGATTCGTCGCCGTGTTCTACACCCGGACCGTATTCCGCGTGCAGGACGTACTCGGAACACTCCGCACCCGATGGCAGCAAGTCCTGGCCGGTGCCGTCGTCGTCGGCGTGTTCAACGTCATGTTCAAGGCCGACCTGTGGGGACGCGGTCACGAAACGCTGTCCATCGACATGATCGGGGAGCGCACCGGGTATTTTCTGGTGGCCCTGGCACTCACCAAGATCCTCGTGACTGCGGCAACCCTCGCGGTGACACGCGCCGGTGGCGTCTTCACCCCTGCCCTCTTCATTGGCGCGACCCTCGGCGGCGGCCTGGCGGCGATGGCCGCTGACCTGTTGCCGGGATTCGGCATCGAGCCCGAGGCCTTTGCCCTGGTCGGCATGGCCGGGCTCCTCGCCGGCAGCACCCACGCTCCGCTCACCGCGATCATGATCGTGTTCGAGATGACGAGCGACTACGCGCTCATCCTCCCGCTCATGCTCTGCGGGGCGATCGCCTATATCACCGCCAAGCGGCTGTACCCCGAATCGATCTACTCCGAGTGGCTGGTGCGGCGTGGGGAGAACATCCATCTCGGCCGCGATGCCGACGTGATGGAGCGCCTCACGGTCAAGGACGTCTACAACGCCAATCCGCACATCATCGGTGAAGGCGCAAGCGTGCCGCAGATCGTGCAGGCCATCCGCGAGAGCACCCAGATCGAGTTTCCGGTGCTCGATACCGAGCTCAAGCTGGTGGGGATGATCACCTACGACGACCTGCGGACGGTGCTGAGCGACACCGAGCAGTTCGCCGATGTCGTACTGGCAGGCGACCTGGCCAGCGAGCGGTTCGAGCGGGTGACGCCGCACGACAGCCTCGCGACCGCACTCCAGCGCATTGGCGTCCGTGGCAGCCACGATATCCCGGTGGTGGACGCGGCGGACCCAGACCGGCTCTTGGGAGTGATTGGCCGGCGGGAAATCCTCACGGCCTACGAGCGGGAATTGCTACGAGAACGGTCGGATTAAGAAGGCAGGTTCGGCCCCGCGCCTTAATTGACAAGATGAGTCGCGAAAGATAACCTCTTGCCTTCCACCACTTTCTGAGGGGAAGTGATGTCACGCTCCTTTCTTGGTTTGACCGCGCTCGCGGCGTGTGCGATCGTGCCCGCTACGCTCGGCGCACAAGGTTTCATGGTGAACGAACACGGCACGTGCGTCATGGGCCGAGGCGGCGTCGGGACGCCCAAACCGTGCGGTGACGGCTCGTCCATCTTCTTCAACCCGTCCGGCATCGCCGGTATGACCGGGTTCACGATCAGCGCCGGAGCAACCGTGATCTCCGCCTACGGGGACTTCACGGACGACTATACCGGCGTGACGACGGACCTCGCGAATGACCCGGTCCCCGTTCCCCATGCCTACCTGACCTACGGCATTACCCCGAAACTGGCTGTCGGTCTCGGGGCCTTCGTG
>JBDHJO010000077.1:0-12366 GCA_039586875.1 Gemmatimonadota bacterium
TTGGCGCCACGGGCGAGACGCGCCGGTCCGTTGCCGACCGAGAGCGGAGTCCCGCACAGCACCAAGCGTGTATGCAGGAAGCCGGGCCGCACCGTGCGAATCCCGTGGATGCCCCGCCGGAACGCTCCATGCGTGAGCCGGCCCGCGTCGATGAACATCCTGGCCACGGGTGCTGCGGCCACGAGGCGACGACGCTCATCACGAATCGTTACGTACCGGAGGCGTATGCCCGGCATCTCGGCTCGTGCGAGCGCTCCGAGCACGACCGTTCGACTGAAGGGGTCGCTCCCGATGCCGTCCCACTCCTCTGGATCGACGTCGGACAGGTGATCGGCCACATCAACGGTCAACATCACGATACCGGTGACGGTCGCGGCAGGCGACACATGATGCGGACACCCTGCCGACCGAGGAATGGGAAGGGATCGCTCACAGCAAACCCCAACCGCCGGTACAATGCCAGGAGTCGCGGGTTCGCCGCATCGACGAATGCGGTCACGAGTCGCCAGCCGTGCGACTCCAGATCGGCCATCACGCATCGCGCCAGGTCGGAACCACAGCGCGTATTCGCGACCTGGGGATCGACGAAGAGCCAGTAGGCACGAACCTCGCTGCGGCCATCAACAGAAGCGCCGCGCATCGCTCGCTCGTAGGCCCGCACGAAGCGCAGGTACCGCGCGAACCGCATCGGTCCGACCGCCCACGCCAGCGTGGTGAGGAACCGGAGCGCGGGGATTGGACTCGGAAACCCCGGAAACACAACGACACAGACAGAGGCCAGACGCCCGTCGCGCTGGAGGCCGTACACGCGCGCGTGGGAATCGCGAAACATGAGACGCAGGAGCACATCGAAGAACGGTCCGAACTGCGACCTGTTGAGACCGAGCACCTCGATGTAGAAGTCGATCGACCCGAATGCCGACGCAGCCATGCGTGCGACCCGCTCTCGATCCTGTGAGCCGAGAACGCACACTCCGCCGCCGTCGACGGCACTACGCACAGGCGGCACGCTCGGGGCCCCAATCGACATCGCGCTGCACCATGTCCTCGAAGGTCTCGCGCCGACGGAGCACTCGCGTGCGTCCGTTGCGGACCGCAATGATCGGCGGATGCGGAAAGCCGAAGCTGGACTCCTGGACGGTGAAGTAGGCCCCGGCATCGCACACGGCCAACACGTCGCCGGTCCGGACCGGCGGCAGGCGCTTGTTCCGATAGATCCAGTCCGCACTGAAGCACACGGGCCCGACGATCGAATAGCGCTTCGTGGGTGGCGCGTGTGGCGAGCGACAGAGGAACACCTCGTGGTACTCGTAGAAGAGCGGAAACGCCACCGTTCCTGCCGCGCCGTCGGTGATGATCCAGGTACCGACACCTGCCCGTTCCTTGCGACCGCCCACGCCGACCAGCAGCACTCCCGCACCACTCACGACTGCCCGCCCAGGCTCGACAACGAGCCGCGGCATGGTCGTGATCCCGCGCGACCGCAACGCATCGGCAAGGGTGCGGCCGATCCTGAACGCGAACTCTTCGATGGGAGGGAAGCCCTCCGGTACCGGTGCGGTGGGGAGGCGGCCGATCGCCTGATACAGCAGAAACTCGAGCGTGTCCAACTCACGGCTGGTGGGTACGCCGAACCCACCGCCGATGTCGAGCACGTCGACCGAGAGCCCCATCGCAACCGCCTCCGCGGCACAGTCAGCGAGGATCTCGAGCGCACGCCGATAGTCGTCGGGGCGGCGAATGCCGGTTCCGACATGGCAGTGCAGCCCCACCAGTCGCAGCGAAGGCGTACGGGCAATCCAGCGTAGTGCCGCCGTGACCTCGCCGCTCACGAGATCGAATCCGAACACGCTCTGAGTACGCGACCCGGTGGCCGACGCGCGGTTCATCCCCTTCGGCACGACGTTCGGATTGATCCGCACCAGGACCGGCGCCTCACGCTCGTGTGCCGCTGCCAGCGCGCCGAGCCGTTCGAGTTCCTCGAACCCGTCCACCACGATCGAACCGGCACCTTCGAGCACTGCGGTCTCCAGCAGAACCCCCTTGTTGGGTCCGTTGATCATGATGTCCGCCGGACGTGCACCGAGGTGGCGGGCGAGCGTCCACTCGAAAGGCGTGCCCACCTCCGGAGCGAATCCTTGAGCCAACACCCGCGCCACGATGCCTGGCGTGTTGTTGGCCTTCATCGCGAAATAGGGCGTCACCACACCGGGCCAGGCCGCGAGGAACGCGTCACGCAGGGTGCGAGCCCGCCGCTCGAGTCCGAGTTCATCGACCACATGCACCGGCGTGCCGAACTCCCTGGCGATCGCATCCGTCCGCACGCCACCGATCGTCAGCGCGCCATCGTCCGCCGTGGTGAATCCCCAGTCCTCTACGCGAAGCGTCATGCGTGTACCTCCTCGGTCCAGTCGACGACCCGCCCGTCGGTCAGCCGAACCACGTGATCGGCTCCGGCCGCCACGCGCAGGTCGTGACTCACGACGATGGCGGTTGCGCCACGTGCACAAATCGCGTTGCGCAGGGCGGCCATGACCATCGCACCCGTGTGCGAGTCGAGGTTTGCCGTCGGTTCGTCCGCAAGAATCACCCGAGCGCCGCTGCCCAGGGCCCGTGCGATCGCCGTTCGTTGTTTCTCCCCACCCGACAACTCCGGGGGGTGTGCCTCGGACCGACCGTTCAACCCGAGCTCCTCCAGGAGCCCGCGGCTGCGGGCCCTGGCTTCTCGCGTGGGCAGGCCGTGGAGGGCAACTGCCAGTGCCACGTTATCGACCGCCGAGAGCACATCGAGAAGTTTGAAGTCCTGAAAGACGAACCCCACATGGTCGCGCCGGTACGCGCGCAACCGGCGCTCGGCGAGCCCGTCGAGGCACATACCCAGCACCTCGATCGAGCCGGCGCTGGCGCGGTCCAGGCCACCCGCCAGGGCGAGGAGCGTGGACTTCCCGCTCCCGCTCGGACCTTCGATGACCGTGAAGGAACCCTCCGGCACCTCGAGCGTGACGTCCGTCAGTGCCCGCACCGGCACGGGCCCGGCATACACTTTCGAAACGGCGGCGAACCGCACAGCGACGGCAGTGGTCATCGCCGGAGCGCCTCGAGTGGGGGAAGTCGGGTCGCGAGGCGTCCGGGCACGACGGCACCGATCACGGCCATGCCGACGGCACCCGTGACCGCACCGACGACGATCAACGGATCGAGCGCGAACGGCACCTCGGGCACCAGTGCAGGCAGCGCCCGGTGAAGCGCCAGAAGCACCCCCAACCCCACGATCCCACCCACCACGGCCGCGAGCACGGCCTGCTGCATCACGACCCTCACCTGCACCGAGGGGCCGGCACCGATCGCCGCCAGCAACACGTAGTCCGACCGCTTCTCGAGCACGGCCGCGTACGTCATCACGGCAACCACCGCCCCACCCACGGCGATGCCGAGGATGGCGATTGCCCAGAGCACCGGCAGGAACCCGGCCTCGATCTCGCGCCGGTTGTTCGCGATGAACTCGTCGCGTGGAAACGCCGCGACCGTGCCGACCGATCCCTCGATCGCCCGAGCCACCGCGCGGGGATCGGAGCCGTCGGTCCGAACCAACAGGAAGGTGGCACGGTCGGTCACACCGATGGCGTCAAGCAGTTCCGCTCGCGAGACGAACGCGTACTGCGTGACCAGGAGGTTGGTCTCTCGCGTGATCCCCGCCACACGCACGCGGTGCTCTGCAAGATCGAACGTGTCGCCCACGACAAGACCCATGCGCCGCGCGAAGGCCTCGTCCACCACGATCTCCGTACTGTCGGGGATCGCCCGCCCCGTCACGAGGTGTCGCGGTCGCGCGGCGTCGGCGTCGGGATCGAGCCCGATCACGAGGAGCGTGCGTCGCACGCCTCCGACTGTCGCCGGCAGGAGTGCGGCGAGGATCGGTTCGGCCGTCGTCACGCCCGGTACCGCGAGCACGCTGTCCCGCTTCCAACGTGTGAGCAGGCCACTCGCCCGCATCAGGTTCCACGAGGCGCGCCGCCCGACCCAGATCTCCGCCTCCACATCCTCGATGTACCGCAACGATCCCTGCACGGCCCCTCGATACACGCTCGCAAGGAATACCGTGAGGACCACGGCACACGCGAGTCCCGCGGCGGTCAACGCAAACCGCATGGGTTCGCGCAACGCATACCGCACACCGAGTGCGATCACCGGATACCTCGCAATCGACCGTTGGCCGGCCGGCCGAATGCCGCGTGCGCGCCGGCGAAGGTGTCCGACGCCAACGCCGCCACAACCGACAGTTCGCCTGCGAGGGCAGCGCCACCGAGAATCTCAGCGAGCTTGGTGGCACACCCCGTGCCGCTGCAGTCGAGCAACTCGAGACACTCCTGCTCGGCCGGAAGCGTGGTGCCGCCGCCCACCGTCCCCAACACGACGCGCGGGAGCGTCACCGACGCGTAGAGATCGCCGTCGTCCGTCACGTCCATGACCGTCATCCCCGTACCGCATTCGGTGATGGTCGCCGGATCTTGACCGGTTGCCAGGAACAGCGCGGTGACGACGTTCGCCACCTGGGCCTGTGCACCCACCGCTCCCGACATGACACTCGCGCGCATGCCGTCGAGCGCCACGCGTGCCATTGCCGCCGGTTCGGTGTGCAGGACCTCACGCACGACTGCTGCGGGCAGCGTGACCTCCGCATCGACCTGTCGCCCGCGCCGTACGGCGACACCCATGCCGGCGATCTTCTTGTCGTGCGAGACATTGGACTCGATGGTGTAGTCCAGCGCCGACGAAAAGGGCTCGCGTTCCCGCAACCACCGGCACGCTGCATCGGTCGCGAAGGTGACCATATTCTGTCCGGCCGCGTCCCCCGTGTCGTACACGCACTCCAACACCAGTCGTCGACCGATGAACCACGGCTCCACGGCGATGAGTCGCCCGTGCCGGGTGGTCCTCCCCGCAACCTCCCGAATCTCGTCGAGGTGCTCGGCCGCCCATGCAGCCGCGGCGCGCGCCGCGCCATGCGATGCGAACACGAAGACGGGAGCCCGGGTCAGCTGCGGTGCGCTTGCGTACACGGCCGCTCCGCCGGCGGTCGTGATCGCGTGAGCGCCACGCGATACGGCAAGCACCAGCGTGCCCTCGGTTGTCGCGAGCGGGACCTGGAACAGCCCCATTGCCGCTGAGCCGGTGAGCCGGAGCGGTGCGGTAACGCCGATTGGGAGACGCACGGCACCGATGACGTTCTCGATGCGTCCACGGAGATTCGTGGTCTCGAACAGTGGCTCGGCCAGCACCTCGAGCCGGCGGCCGGTGGCGCGGCGCAAATCGGCCAACCGCGCAAGGCGCCCGACCTCACTCCATTGCTCGGCACTGGACGGCGACCAGGGCGAGGACATGACGGACCTCCTCAATACACCCGCCGGAAGCCCGGCTGGATGATCCGCACCGCGAGGAACACCGGCGCGATGAACAGGTGGAAGAGCATGAGCAGGAGAATCGGCCAGAAGAAGATTGCCGGCGCCTCCTGCAACCACAGCAGGGCGGGCACCAATGCCGCGAACGACAGATAGTTGATCGCGCTCTGGAAACCCGGCTTCCAGTGCGTGGTCATGAGGCTCGTGATTGGATAGCGGATCGGTGACCAGCACAGCGCGACGAGTGCAATCGTGTAGGCGGTCGCCCACACGGGCGGCAGATCGAGGAACCAGAAGACGAGCACCGAGAAGAACGCCGGAGGCGCGCCGCGGCTCGTGCCGCTCTCCAGCAACTGGGCCTTCATCGCGTACTTCATGCTGCAGGTCACAGCGGCCGCCACAGCGAGGATCGCGCCGAACCCCGGCAGGAACGCACCTGCCTGCCACAGAAACAGCATCGGCACGAAGGTCAGCCCGATGACGTCGGTGATGAGGTCGATCGTCTCTCCCGAGACGATCGGAATGCGCTCGGCCACCTTGAACCGACGCGCGAGCGTCCCGTCGGTATGATCCACGAACAGGACCAACAACAACCATCGCACTGCCGCATCCAGATTGCCGAGCAGCAGTTGCTGGGCGGCGACCATGGCGAACGCAAGGCCGGCGAGCGTCCACAAGTGGATGAGGATCGTGGGATGCCTGAATAGCGTCATGCGGCCACCTCCGTCTGTGCCGGCTTCTTGACCGACGCGACCTCGAAGTGCGAGTACACGAACGAGCGATCGTTGCCAAGCAGCCGGGCAGCCAGCTGCCTATGCGGCGTGAACTGTTCGTCGAGCGACTCGGGATGCGATCGCCGGACGAGGAGATTCCGGTAACACAGCCGAGCATCCGCACGGGCCGCACGCCAGGTTTCCCGCAGTGTCGCCTCGAAGACCGACGGATCGACCCACTCGAACACGTTCGAGAAGCTGAAGCGATCGATTGTGTCCGCCGGTTGATCGCCAAGCACGCGGCTCACCTCGCCGGTGACGATCTCGATGCGATCGAGTGTGCGGCGAAGGGCCTCGTAGCGGTCCGCGCGCAGATAGGGCGGCACCGCCTGCTCGTTCAGATAGTTGCCGAGGCAGATCTGTGCGATGAAGTAGTTGTCGCGCACGGGAAGCTCGGTCAGCGCGTGTCGGGCGAGCGTCCGGAAATGCTCACCAAAGCTCCGCACACCGTGGACATACGTGAAGAACGCGGGGTCGAGCCCCCCGGCTCCGAGGACGGTGCGGGAGAAGAAGATGCGGAAGAACGCCCGCCACCGGACGGTGTCCCATTCGTCCTCATAGAAGCGGCGTTGTTCGTCCAGCGACTGCGTCGCAAAGAGGCGGGCAATCTTCCGCGGGCCGGCAATGACCTGTAACAGTTTGCGGAAGGACTCCAGATACCGCTCGTAGCGTCCGGCCCGCAGGACGCCACGCTCGATCGTGCAGCGCTGCGAGTCCCAGTACCGACGCGCGACCGGCGACAGCTCGTCCCGGACCAGGTGATACAGATCCCACCGGCTCGCGCTCGGCCGCGCGCCAAGGAGGCTCAGGTAATCCCCGTGCTCCAGGACGCGGGCACCGGCGATCTTCAGTTCCAGCAGGAAGTTCTGCGTGGCGTTCAGGTCCACCGCGATAATTCGGGCCGGCTCGAGCGTGGCGAGCGAGAGACAGTTACAGCCGCCGGACGTGACCACGAACAGTGTGTGCTCGGGCTGCAAATCCAGCGCATCGATGTCCAGCTGCGGATCTTCCCAGCACTGCGAGAAGAGCAACCGGTCGAACACCGGACGATCGAGAATGGCCGAGGGATAGGTCGAGCGCATGAGCGTCACCTCTGGAGGATCCAGTAGTACGGCAGAGCCGCGAAGAAGAGACTGTCGAAGCGGTCGAGCACGCCGCCGTGGTCGGCGAGGACACGGCCAAAATCCTTGATGCCGTGAGCCCGTTTGAGACTCGAGGCCATCAGGTCACCACACACGGCCGCGACCGCGATGACGGCACCGACGACGGCCGCGTGCAGCAGCGTCCACTGACCGATCGTCACCGCGAGGACCAGCGCCATCCCGATGCCGCCCCCAATCCCGCCGACGAGCCCGCCGATCGACTTGTTGGGGCTGATCGGCAACACACCACGCCGCACCGGCCAGCGCTTGCCGACCAGCTCCGCAAACGCGTCGGTACTGCAGACGACGAGGAACAGGAACGCGAACGCAGCAAGGCGGTCCGGGCGGGACTCCAGCAGCAGCAAGTGGGCCGCGGGCAGCGCAAGAACCACGAGACCGAGTGATGCCCAGGCCGCCTTGGGAATGTTCTCGGCTGGGTCGGCACTGGTCGCCCCGGCGAGGATCGTGCAGCCGACGAGCACCGTCGCCATCGGGTAGACCGCCATGCGATTCCCGAAGACGGCAACGAGCGCGATGATCAGAGCGGCGATCGTGAATCCGACACGGCCCATTCGATCGAGCCTGATTGCGCGCCCGACCTCGCGTGCGGCGGCGGCGATCGCGACGAGGACCACGCCCAGGAAGACTGCACCACCGAGGTCCGCCACCGCCAAAACCACGACGAGCAACACGGCGTAGGTCGTGAACTTCCGCCACGTGGTCCGAGGAACGTGAACCCCGGCTTGTCGCCGTTGCAGGACCATCAGCACCGTGGCGACGAGGTAGAACGCGGCGATCACGCCGAGAAGTGACAGGAGCATTATGCCGTCACCT
The DNA here is from genome assembly GCA_039586875.1 of Gemmatimonadota bacterium. Taxonomy (GTDB): domain Bacteria; phylum Gemmatimonadota; class Gemmatimonadetes; order Gemmatimonadales; family GWC2-71-9; genus JAOTVV01. Next base: position 8,149 of record JBDHJO010000077.1, read on the forward strand.
CCAGCGGATATCGCGCAGCAGGCGCGGAGACCGGTACGGCGATCTGCACCGCTGCGCGCTCAACACGGACCGTGAGCCGGTGGCGCAACCCCAACCATTCACCGTCACCGAAGGCACCGACGAGTGCATCCGTTCGAAAGGTCAGGCGCTGGAGGTTTACGAACCGGCGTGCATGAGGACCAAGCGGTCGACCCGCGCGCAACCGAAGGAGCGTATCCACAATGCCCCGGCTGGTCGTGGCCGTCACGACGATCGCCGCGAACCGGCCGGCGCGAAGTGCATCGTCGGCGCACAGTCGGAGACCGCCGCCGAAGCGTGTCGCCGTGCCGACGAGCAGCGCCGAGACGGGGAGATGCTGCTCAGGGCCATCATCACATTGCAGGATTGCCCTGACGGCGCGCGGGCCGAACCGGCCAACGCGCGCGATGGTGAGGACCGAGTAGACCGTCCCCCCGAGGGCCTGCGCCGCTGCCCGTCCCCGCCCCTGCTTGAGTCGGCGACAGTCCTCGGCAACGTGGGCGGGCAGTCCGAGCCCACCGACCGTCGCAACGAAGGTCCGTCCCATACGCAGCATGTCGAGCGGCACCGGCACCGTGTGCTGCATGGCAGCGAGCCACCGATCGAAATCGGTGGGAACGCCAACATGTCGTGCGAGGTCGTTGGATGTCCCGAGCGGTACCGGCGCGAGGACCGTATCGGAGCCGGCGAAGGCCTGAAGCATCTGATGCCATGTGCCGTCGCCGCCAGCGGCCAGCACCAGTGGGACTCGGTCGACCGCGAGCCGTGCCGCGATGGCGCGCGCCGAGCCATCCCGTCCAACCTCGAGCACAGCGGTGTCCGCAAGACCGAACTGCCCCGCGAGTCGGGTGATGGCCCGGCGGCGCACGCGCCCAGCGAACCGATTCACGACCAGAACGGTGCGCTCTCGCGACAACCTGCGATCTGACGAGTCGAGTGCGGTTCCGGCGTCCATGGCGTCCTCCAGCAGTTCCGCCAGGAACGTCGCGGGAGGCCGTCAAGTGACCGTCAAGGGAGGGTGGGATCGGCCCGCGGTCCCGTCAGTCCGTGATGCTTAGGTGCTCCAGTCCACCGAAGGCGTGCCGCCAGGACATGCGCTGCACGATCATGCCGGGATCACCGAACCCCTGAATGCGCCGATCCGCCGCGATCACCGATACCGTGGCGTGCAGGAACATCGCGGGAGCGAGATCCCGGTACCGACGGCCAACGTCGTCGAACCGCTCGAGCCTGCGCGGGAGATCAGGCTCCTGCTGCGCAGCTTGCAGCGCCAGGGCTAGCTCTCGGTCCAGTGGGCCGAGCGGAGAGTCCAACGCGATGACGCGTCGCTCCGGGGTCAGGACCCGCACGATAATGGCCTGAAAGTCGCCATTCCCGAATCGATCGCGCACGACGTTGCCGTCCAGTGTCTGGAGCGCCATGGCGATGCCGATGCGCCGGAGTTGATCCTGGACAAACACCGCGGCCGTGCCCGCGGCCGGATCCAGCGTGAGGGTAAACGCAAACGGCTGCCCATCGCGGTCGAGCAACCCGTCTCCGTCGCTGTCCGTCCATCCGGCGTCGGCCAGCAGCGCGCGGGCTCGCTCAGGATCGTACGCGTGTGGCTCGACGACCTGCATGTCCAGCGGGTCACACATGAAGAAGATGCCGTCCGTGATCGGCACGGCATCGGGAAAGCCGAGCATTTGCTGCAACGATCGGCGGTCCGTCGCGTGGGCGAGCGCCTGTCGCACGCGTACGTCGTCGAACCGCGGATCGGTGAAGTTCCAGATCAGCCACGCCGTCCCCGCTTGATACCGGTAGTACGTCGCGAACCGGCCGTCGTCGGCCACGAGGTCGGCCTCGAGCGGCGAGAGCGGCGCCACATCGACGTTCCCGGCGAGGAGTTCCAGGATACCGGTCTGCCCCTGCCCGCCCGTCTTGAACTGGATGCGCACCCGATCGAGCGCCGGACGCCCCAAGTAGAAGTCCGGATTGGCCTCCAGTTCGACCATGGTCTCCGGTATATGGCGCACGTACCGAAACGGCCCGTTGCCTACCGGCTGGGTCCAGAACTCCCACTCGTAGAAATCCGTCGGATCGAGATGCTCGAGCAGGTGCTTGGGGTAGATCACCTCCCATCCGCTCACCGGCCAATCACCGGGCCGGCTCAGGTGCACGCGAAAGCGGAGCGAGTCGAGGACCTCGATCGAGTCCACGGGGCCGGCCGCGTAGTGCTGGACGTCGCGATGCTTCCAGAGATCGATGGTGAAGGCGACGTCCTCCGACGTGACCGGGATACCATCGTGCCACGTCACGCCCGACCGGAGCGTGACTGACCAGGTCCTGAAGTCAGGAGAGTGCTCCCAGCTCTCCGCGAGGCCGCCGACGATGTCGCTGCACGAATTGGCCGCGTATGTGACGAGTGGCTGGAAGATCAGGAACTTCGGTGTGTCGTCCCAGGTGGGACTGAAGATGTTCTCATCGGCACCGGCGTAGAGCACGCGCACCACCCGTTCGCCGTTCTCCACCGGAAGGTGGCGGTCGGTACGATCCGGCACGCAACCCGCGCATCCGATCGCAACCATCACGGCGGCCATTGGTGTCACGACGCGGCGGAACAACCGTGGCATCCAGGCAGCGAGTGTGTGTACGGGTATGCAGGAGATGCGGCGTGATCTCGTCTCGGGGTCACCGAATAACATGGCGCGAGACCGGCCGGGATGCGAGCGCTACACCCGTTTGGCAAGCTTCGGCGCAACCCCGGTCCCGCGGACGCGTCGGCTCCGTCCGGCTGATGAGGGACGGGCAGCACACGCATCCCCGCATCGCCAGATCAGTCCACTCGATATCGCCGGGCGCTGGGGACGAACATCGGGACGCGTGACCGATACGCTTCGTACGCCGAGCCAAAGCGCCGAACGAGCTCCGGCTCTTCCACGAGCTTGAGCTCGAGCGTGTGGAGTATCACGTACGCAGGCGCCCACACCACCACGATCCCGATCGAGTGCCACATGAAGCCCACACCAAACACCATCGCGAAGACTCCGGAGAGCATGGGATTCCGCACGTAGGCGTACAGCCCGGACACGATCAGTTCGGCGGGTGGGTGCAGTGGCACGGGGGTGCCCCGAGCCTGGAAGAAACGCGCGATGCACCAGGTGCACACGCATGCGCCCGCGACCAAGAAGCAGCATCCGAGAACAGTGCCGAGGGCACCGGGCAGGAGCGGCGGGAGGTTCAGCCACCGATCGGTGCCGATGCCGCCCCCAACCACAATCACGAGCGAGAGACCGAACACCAGGAGGCCGAACGGTGCCAGTCGCTCACGTCGGCGCACCGGACCCGTTGCCACCGTGTGGACGAAGTCGACGAGACCCACGGTCCTCCTTCAACCTCGGATACAATCTCACTGTATCGACGTACTCGGCCGCTAGCAAAGGGAGTGGAAGCCTCGCGAATATCGGCACTTTTGCGGTCGCGCGTACGTATCGATAGGCATAGCTTCGGTTCCAGTTGCACGCGGTGGAACGAGGTGTCGCGAAGACGGAGGAGGGGTTGTGAAGCGGGCAGCGACAATACTCATGATTCTCACTGTGCTGGCATCCGAGGTCGTCGGCGGCCAGGACGGTGCCGTCCCTGACGTGGGGCTGCATCTGGCGGCTCTCCAGGGAAATGTCGAAGTCGTTCGGCAGCACATCCGGTCCGGTACGGACCTCGATGCGCGGGACGCCTACGGGTCGACACCGCTCATGATCGCCGCGACCTTCGGGCGTGCCGGCGTCGCGGAGGCCTTGATCGATGCCGGTGCGGACCTGCACATCAGGAACAATGACGGCGGTACGCCGCTGCACGCCGCTGCGTTCTTGTGTCGTACCGAGATCGTTGCCCTCCTGGTGAACCGCGGCGCGAACAAGTACGTGCGCGACCGCTACGGAAATACGCCGGCCGAGACCGTGATCGGGGCGTTCGACGTCGTGAAGCCGGCGTACGACCGCTTGCGTGCCGCACTCGGACCGTTCGGTCTGAACTTGGACGACGAGCATCTCCGTACCACGCGTCCCCTCGTCGCCGAGATGTTGCGACCGACTTCGAAGGAGCTGTCGGCCGTCGAGTTCACACCGGTCTCTCGTGCGGACTGGCCCGTGTCGACACCCGCGGCCGAGGGACTCGATCCCGATCTCCTGGCCGAGCTATACCGTGGGGCATCGGCGATGTCGA
>JBDHJO010000078.1:0-12512 GCA_039586875.1 Gemmatimonadota bacterium
GAGGGGCCGCTCGAGATACCCGCCGTGTGCCGTGATCGACACCGTCCGCAACGGTTCGACCGTCACGCGACCGGTCAGGCCCTGGGATGACGCACCCGGGCCGTACTGTGCGTTGTACGTGGCGTCGAGGACCACGCCCCGGAAGCCCGTGTAGCTCGCACCCACTGATCCGCGCCAGCCCGAGTCCTCTGCGTCGACATTGGGGGATTCTCCCTCGACGTCGTCATAGGAGTAGGTCTCGCCGCGGGTCCGCAGCTCGAGCCCCGGCAGCGGGTAGACCGCGATCGCGCCGTAGAGCGTGTTGTACGATGCAGGGCTGAACACACCCCAGATGCTCCACAATGGAAAGTTCGGGCGATACCGCTTGTCCCCGACCACCAGGCGAATCCAGTTCCCCGGATCCTGGCGAAGTTGTACTCCATGCCGCCGGCGACGGAGAACCCGGCCCCGGGATACATGGTCGCTTCGACCGCACCCATGTCACTCGTGGGTCGGTTGACGTCGGGATCGATGAGCCGTTGGTAGATGACCCGTCCCTCGAAGGCAGGCAGGTTCCACCCCGCTGTCCCGCCGACGATCAGTTCCCGATCCTCGGGCTGGTAGTCATCGAGCGGATTCAGCACATCACTGTTGACGGGAAGGACCGCCGCTTCGGCCAACGCCCAACCGCCGTATCCGCTGAGCTTCAGCTTCCCGCCCAACGGGCGCAGCGTTGCCTGCGCACCGTCGAATCCCCAGAAGCCGAGTCGGGAGTACACGTGCGTGCGGCCGGCCTGCAACGTGAGCAACCGGCTGGAGTACTCGGCGTACCCCTCCAACAACTGCACCGGCGGCTCCGCACCGGGCCACACCGGTCCGGAGGCGTCCGCCGCAAGCGTGCTGTTCTCGAAGTCGGTCGAAAGCCGACCCTTGACGTGCAGTTTCAACCCGGTGATGCCGAAGCCCCAGACGGACGCATCGATCGTGCTGGTGAGCGGTGATCCGCGCCGCTCGTCGCCGGGCCTGAAGAAAGTGCAGAACTCTGCATTCGCGCCGCACTTGACCGCGAACCCCTTCCAAATCGACCCGCCCGTCGCGTCAAGCGACGTCGAGTCTTGTGGTACGCTGTCGAGTGAGACGCCTCTGAACGCAGCTGATTGAAACCACGTATCCCAGCGGACATGATATCCCTGGGCGGTGAGTGGAGCCGCGCATGCCAGCAGTCCCCCGATCGCGGCTACCACTCGCAAGACGGACAGGCGCATTACCCCTCCCCCGAGTGGGACTGATGAACTGGTCCTAAGCTAGAGCCCCGCACCACCGGCGTCCAGATACTCCGCACCGCTTTCATCGCGATCACTGGTACCCGAACAACATCGAGTAGATGATCAAGGCGATGAGGGTCAGACCGACCGCGAGCGCCGTGAAACCGAACACCTTGGCGGCCCGTTCGACCTTGACTGGATATGGATCGACGAGGTGGGCGTCCAGCTCCCCGCGCTTCACCATCTCCTGATACTCCCGCGGCTTGTCGCGCTTGAACTCCTCGAGCGGTACACGACCCGTGAAGATCACGGGATCCATCGGGAATTTGTCAGGCCGGAAGTGCGTGTTGAAGAAGTGCACGGTGAAGATGAAGCCCACGGCGAGCAGCGCCTCGTCGCTGTGGAGAATCGTCGCCACGTTCACGGTCCAGCCCGGCAACACGTTCGTGAAGAACTCCGGGAACCAGAGCAGCAAGCCGGTGGACCCGATGATGAACATCCCCCAGAAGACGGCGAAATAGTCGAACTTCTCCCAGTAGGTGTAGCGACCGTACTCCGGCCGTGGGCCTTTCCCGAGGAACCACTTGACGGAGTCTCGGAATTCCCTGAGATCTCGCTTCGTGAAGAGCAGCGAGCGATCGCTCTGCATGAAGGCCCACCATCCCTGCCCCGACCGGCGCTTCCGCTTCAGCACATCCCAGAGGTGCATCATGAAGATGCCGATCAGCGCGACGGCCCCGAGCCGGTGCAGCACGCCGGTCGTCGCGAATCCGCCCACCGCACCGGCGAAGAACTGCGCCCACCCCATGTACGAGAACTTCAGCACCATGCCGGTCAGCGCGAGCGTGAAGAAACTCAGCAGCATGACGAGGTGCATCGACCGCTCCCACGCGGTGAACCGCCGATACAGCTTCTCACCCGGCTTCGCCTTCGCGTGGGGGGCAAGCCACGGGGTCCAGAGCAACCGCCAGAGCCACGCGAGGGTGTGCACCGTGGCAAAGGTGAGCGTCCCGACCAGCAACGCCGTCATGCCCCAGAACGTCCAGAACAGCCACGGGTACCGCTCCGGATCGTGGTGCGTCGCGTGCGTCAGGTACCCCGTGAAACGGAGGCTCACGCCCTCGTGACACTGGGAACAGGTCTCCACCACGTTCCGGCGGCTGAGCATCGACTCCGGCTCGGAGACCGGCAGGATGCTGTGCGTCCCGTGGCAGTCATAGCACTTCGCCGCTGCCGCATCGCCCAGGCGGGACACCTTGCCGTGGAACGTGTCGAAGAACGTGTCGGACTCGTCTTCGTGACAGCGTCCGCACTGGTTCATCATCGTGAGTCGGAAGTCGTCCCGATCGGTACGACTGATCTCGTGCGACGTGTGGCAGTCCTCGCATGTCGGGAGGCTGTCGACCGGCGCGCCTGCGACCCCGGGTGCGTGGATGCTCGCGGCAAACTCCTCAGCGATCCCGTGATGACACGATCCGCACGTGCTCGCCACGTTGTCGGGGTGCACGGTCGAATTCGGATCGGCGGCCGGCAGCTCGCCGTGCGCGCTGTGGCAACTCGAGCACACCGCGGTCACGAGCAGCCCACTTTGCATGAGCCCCGTGCCGTGGATGCTCATCTCGTAGCTCTCGACCGGATGCTCCACGCCCGAGAAGATCCGTACGGCCGCCTGCTCGCCCACGCGGTGACACTTGGCGCAGAGGTTGGGCACGTTCCGCGGGAAGGTCGGTGATGTCGGAGTCGTACGGTCCTGCTCGGCATGCTTCTCATGGCAGTCGAGACAGGCCGGCGCGTCCTCGTCGCCCTGCATCGCGAGCCGTCCATGAATCCCCGACTCGTACTCCGCGATCGGTCCGGCGTGGCACACGCCGCAGTCGACGGCTGTCTCGATGGCGTCGCATGGCCGGGAGAGATTCGGATTCACCTCGTCGTGGCACTGGGCGCACGCCGTGCCGGCGTGCTTCGACGCTGCGTACCGCGTCTCGTCGACATACAGGGACACCGTGTCCCCCTGCGCTTCACCGACGAGCGTGCCGTCGGCATGGCACCGCATGCAGTCCGCGTTCGCAGCACCCGTGTTGTACACGACCCGTCGGACTTTGTGGGGCGCATGGCAGTCGATGCAGGCGGGGATGCGGTGCGGCTCCTCCTCCCACAGCCGGCCCTCGATGACTTGCCGGTGCACCTCCTCGATCTGCGCGTGACACTGCATGCACGTGGCCGCCACGTTGTCGTAGTGGATGCTCGATCGGGTGTCGGTGTGCGGCAGGATCTCGTGCGACGTGTGGCACGACGTGCAGACCGCCGTGACCGTGAGGCCCTGCTGAAACAGCCCGGCGCCGTGAATGGACTGTGAGTAGTTCTCGAGAATCCGATCCTGCGGGATGTTCCGCGTGCGCGAGACCTCCGTGCCCTCGTGGTGGCATTCGCCGCACAGGAACGGGATGTTCATCACGCGCGTGGGCGACCGCGGATCATGCGCAGCCCGCACGTCGTGCCCGCCGTGGCAGTCGTTGCACGTCGGGGCGAGAGGGTCTCCGCGCTCGGCGGCTTGCCCGTGGAGCGACGTGTGATGTTGCTCGGCTTGCTCAGCGTGACAGAGCCCGCAATCGACCGAGCCGGGCTCGTCGGGATGAGGATATCCCGTGAACCCCAGATGGCACATGCCGCACTGCACGCCGGCCGCGCCGTGGACCGATGCGTCGAGGACCGCGTGGGATACGTGGAGGCGCGCACTGTCGGCCGACCCGGTGAACATCTGGCCCGAGCCATGACAGACGAGACAGGCATCGTTGTCCTGCGCCGCAAGGCCGCGCGGACCGACGACCGTCAGCAGTGCCCCAACTGCAACCAGAAGAGGCGGGATTCTCCGCACCGTCACCACACCCTTCCCGAACGGAAGCCTACGTACCGTCCTTCCTCCCACCGCAAATGTACCGATTGCGACATCGCGCGATGAGCACTTAAAGAATCTCTCATCCGGAATTCGAAATCCGGGTTTTCGCATTCGATATCTTCCGAGCGTCGGATCCTTTGGCATCCGATACTGGAGGGTGGACGATGCTCGAACTCTCCCTGCGAGGGTTCTGGCCGGGTGGAGGATGGGACACACCGATGGCGGCAGACCGAACCGCGCACCGTGCGGGCGGACTGCCGCCATTTGTCCCGGTTCCCGATCGACATACTCGGAGATGGATCGTCAGAGGTGGTGCGCTGGTGACCGCGCTCACCGGCTTCGTCGTGGCTTCCGCGCCGATGGCCGCGCAGGAATCGTGCGTGACGTGTCACGAGAACCAGGAACTCATGATCAGCGTGGCCGGCGACTCAGCACGAGGGAATGCGCTCTTCGTGGACCCTGGGGAGTACGCCGCGACGGTGCACGGCGGGTTCGGATTCACGTGCACGATGTGCCATGCCGGGATGGGGGACTTCCCTCACGAGGCGCCCGTGTCGGTCTCCTGCGGTGGTTGCCACGCAACGGCCGAAGCCCAACTCGCGGAGAGCGTGCACGGGCGCCCATTCGCCGGCAACGGGGCACCCGCAACGTGCGTGGACTGCCATACCGACCACCACATCCGTCGGCACGAGGATCCGGAATCGTCGGTCTACCGCCTCACGCAGTTTGAGACCTGTGCACGCTGCCACGAGGACGCAGAGCGGATGGGCCGGTACGGGCAGGACAACGTCGAGACGGTGAGCAGTTACCTGCACAGCGTACACGGACGGGGACTCCTGGAGAAAGGGCTGTCCGTTGCGCCGGTCTGCACGGACTGCCACGGCAAGGAAGGCTCAGGGGCGCACGAGATCCAGGAGGTCGAGGACTCGAGCAGCGCCATGCACCGCGATCACGTGGTCGAGACCTGCGGCCACTGCCACGCCGGGATCATGGCGCGGTACGACCGCGGGATTCACGGTTCCCTGTTTCGGGCCGGCAATCCCGACTCGCCCACGTGTATCAGTTGCCACGGGGAGCACGGGGTGCAACCGATCGCCAGCCCCACCTCCGGGGTATCACCGCAACACGTCTCGCAAACCTGCACAGCCTGCCACGACCGTGAGGATTTCAACGAGAAGTACGGCGTCGAGACGTCACGGGGCCGGACGTTCCAGGAGTCGTTCCACGGAATCGCACTCCAGAGCGGCCAGGTGACGGTCGCCAATTGCGAGAGTTGCCACGGCGCGCACGAGATCCTGCCGTCCACCGATCCCAACTCGCTGATCCACCCGGACAACCTCCGGACGACGTGCGGCACGTGCCACTCGGGGATCGGCGCCGGCGTGGCCGACGGGAACATCCACGTCGCCTCCGTCGTCGATGAGCGAGGCCTGCTGGGGAAGGCGGTCCTGTGGTTCTACATCGTCGTGATCGGCACGACGATCGTCTACGCGCTCGGGCTCTTCCTCCTCGATCAGTACCGCTACCACGTCGTGGACCCCCGGCGGGGAGTGCCGCATGGCTGAGTGGGAACCCTACGAAGTCGACCTCGACCGCATCACGGTCACGCGCTTCACCACGTCGCAACGGGTGCAGCACGAAGTGCTGGTTGCGAGCTTCACGATCCTGATCATCACCGGCCTGCCGGTCCTGTTTCCCGAAATCTCGTCACGGCTGCTGGGTGGCGCGTTTTCCTTCCGCACCTTCCTGCACCACTTCGCCGGGGTTGTCCTGATCGGCCTCTCCGTCTTCCACGTCTACTGGGCGTTGTTCACGGCCGAAGGACGACGCGAAGTCCAGCACATGATTCCGCGGTTCAAGGACCTGACCGACCTCGTGCACTTCGTCAAACACCAGACTGGGCACACGGACGAACCCGCCCCGTTCGACAAGTACGACCCGTTCGAGAAGTTCGAGTACCTGGCCGTGGTCTGGGGATCCGGCATCATGATCCTGACCGGATTGACGCTCTGGTTCTTCGAGTTCACCCTGCAGTTCTTCCCGAAGTGGGTGTACGACCTCGTGCTCATGATTCACGGGTACGAGGCGGTCTTGGCCTTCCTCGCCGTGATCCTCGGGCACCTGTACAACGTGCACCTGAAGCCCGGTGTCTTCCCGATGAGTCGGGTGTGGCTGGACGGCAAGATCTCCCTGCGGAAACTGAAGGAGCACCATCCGCTGGAGTACGAGCGATGGTTGGCGGAACAACGGTTGAAGCCACAGGGTTCCATGAGATCCACGGGGGCGGCGGCGAGCGCTGACTCGCCGTCATCGGACGCGACCGAGGTCAAACCGTCTGCAGGCTGACCACCGGACGGTCGCTACCGCCACCCCCGCTCATCCAACGTCGACCGGCAGCCCGCACAGTACTGTCCCCGCTTCAGATCGACCTCCTCGACGCCCGTCGACGCATGCATGACACACTCGTAATCGACACAATGCACGAGGCCGAAGGCGTGCCCGAGTTCATGCACCGCTTCCTTCACCGCTCGTTCGATCAGAAGATCTTCACTCGCCCGGAGTCCGTAGAACTCCTGGCGCAGGCGGTAGGTGGACACCACCGCACCGGCACCCCCGAGTTGTGACTGGCCGAAGACGAACGTCAGCACCGGAGCGAAGAGATCGACCGGGGTGATCCCCAGGATCTTGGACTGCGGGCCGGGCAGGTGACGGAGCAGGCTGGCGAGCACGAGCGTGGCGTGGTACTGCTGGCGGTCCCGCGCATACGCGGCTTCGAGGTCGAGCGCGACGGCCACTCGGCGAATCGGCCGAGGGACGACCGCCGCCACACCGCGATCCAGCGCCGGCCCCCACTGCGGCGCGTAGCCGTTCAGGTAGGCGAGGTAGATCGCATCCTGCACGGTCACCGCCGGATGCCGTACCTCTTGAGCTTGTTGTACAGGGTCGCCCGATCGATCCCCAGCGCCTTGGCCGTCTGCGTCACGTTCCCATTGAGCTCTTCGAGCATGCGCTCGATGTGCAGGCGTTCGAGCGCGGCGAGCGAGCGGTCGTCCGACGGCGCGGACGCGTCGCTCGGTGCACGCATCGGCAGGTCGGCGGCGGCGATCGTATCGTCGTAGCCGACGACCATCGCCCGCTCGATCGCGTTCTCGAGCTCGCGGACGTTCCCCGGCCACGAGTAGGCCGTGAGCAGTGTCTCCGCCTCGGATGACAGCGTGCGCTCCGGCTTCCCCATCGCACGCGCATACGTCTCGACAAAATGTCGTGCCAGCAACAGGATGTCGGCGCGCCGATCCCTGAGCGGCGGCACCTCGATCTCGAACACGTTGATGCGGTAGTACAGGTCCTCCCGAAACACCCCGTCCTTCACCAGTTGCTCGAGATCCTTGTGCGTGGCACAGACGAGACGGAAATCCGACTCGATCTCCTGGTTTCCCCCTAAGCGCGTGAACCGCTTGGTCTCGATGACCCGGAGCAGGTCGATCTGCATCTTCGGCGTGACATCGCCGATCTCATCGAGAAACAACGTCCCGCCGTGTGCGAGCTCGACCTTTCCCTTGCGACGGTACTGCGCGCCCGTGAACGCACCCTTCTCGTGTCCAAAGAGCTCGCTTTCGAGAAGCGTCTCCGGGATCGACCCGGCGTTGACCGTCACGATCGGGAAGAACCGGCGGCCACTCTGTACGTGGATCGCGCGGGCGATGAGTTCCTTGCCGGTGCCGCTCTCACCTCGGATCACGACGGTCGAATCGGTCTCGGCCACGGTGTGGATGAGCTCGAACACGCGCTGCATCTTCGGGCACTCGCCGATGATGGGCGAGGCCGCCGCCATTTCCTTCACCTTGTTCCGGAGCCGGACGTTCTCCTCGCTCAGCTCCCGCTGGCGCAGGGCGTTTCGGATGAGGTGAGACAGATCGTCCGGATCGATCGGCTTGGTCACGTAGTCGAACGCGCCGAGCTTGAGCGCTTCGACCGCTGTCTCCACCGACGCGTACGCCGTGAGAATGATGATGCTGGCGTCTTTATCGACGTCGCGGATCCGCTTCTGGACCGTAATCCCGTCCATGCCGGGCATCTTCAGATCCAGCAGGACGATGTCGTACGGACCGTCGTCCATCTTCCGCAGCGCCTCGGCTCCGTCCTCGGCCGTTGCCACCGCGAAGCCGTCCTCCAGGAACCACTCCTGTAGTGACTGCCGGACCGACAGCTCGTCGTCGACGATGAGGATCTTTCGCGCGGTCATACGTCCACTGCCCTTCCCGTTGCGAGTTGACTGCGGTTGCGAGCCCGTACGGCCGGATCCCGCGGCAAGTGAAGGGTGAAGCGGGCGCCCTTCCCGGGCGCCGACTCGACGCCGATCTCGCCTTCATGCCGCTGCACGATGCCGTACACCACGGCGAGGCCGAGTCCCACGCCCTTGGTCTCCCTCTTCGTGCTGAAGAACGGATCGAAGATGTGATTCTGCACATCGGCACTCATCCCAACACCTGTATCGCCCACGAGAATGAGCACTTCGTCGGCGTGTCGCGCACTGGCCGTGCGAACGGTGAGGGTCCCCCCGTCGGGCATGGCCTCCACTGCATTGACGAGCAACGCCAACAGCGCTTGGACGAGCTGTTCACGGTCACAGACGATCTCGTCGTCCTCGAGGGTCAGTTCGACCACCGGCGTCACGTTCCGCAGTTGGGTGTGATGCGCGATGAGCCGCACGGCCTGCTCCACCAGCTCGTGCAGATGCGCCAGCGCAAGCTCGGCCGAGCGTCCGCGTGCGTACGTGAGCAGATCCCGCACGATGTTGCCGCACCGCAGGGATTCCGAGCGGATCAAATCCAGATTCTCGAGCATCTGCGCCCGCGCACCTCCCTCGGGAACATGCTGTCTCACTCGGCGTTGCAGCAGCTTGCTGTAGGTCAGGATGCCGGACAGCGGGTTGTTCAGCTCGTGGGCCACCGTCGCGGCCATCCGCCCGAGCGACGCCGTACGATCGACCCGGATCATCTGCTGGTTCATTTGCTCGAGCTCGGCAGTCTTCTCCTGCACCCGCTCCTCGAGCGTCGCCGACCACGAGCGCACCTCCGCATCAGCCCGCCGGACGCTGCGTGCCATGCGATTGAACGAGGCCGCGAGCTCACCGAGCTCGTCCGCACGATCCAGATCGATCGTCACGTCGAGCTGGCCCGCCCGGAGCTGTTCGGTGCCTCGGAGCAACTTGCCGGTCGGCACGTGCACCGCTCGAAAGACGATCAATCCGACGAGACAGGCGATCAGAAGGACCGCGGCGGCGGCGAGCCCCAGCGCTTGGATCTGCGCGCGGTTCGCAGCGGCGTCCAGCGCCTGCATCGACATCTGGACGTCCAGCACGCCGAGGATCGACTGATCCGCGGTGTGCGCATGGCACGCCGCATTCCAGCAGCGTTCTTCATTCCGGATCGCGTTGATCAGACCAAGGACCCGGTACCCGGCCTCCTTGCGGTAGATGCGGGCCCGCTCGTCCGTCGGGACGGCGTTGAGCGGCTCCGCGGAACTGTGACACCCGTAACACGCCTCGGCCCGCAGATTCACCGACGTGCCCGTCTCGGCCTCGTCGCTCGAGAAGCGGATGAGGCCTTGCTTGTTGTAGATGCGGATGGCCTCGACACCCGGCTCGGCGCCGATGATGCGCATGAGTTGATACGTGTGCGCACGCTCGTCACCGAGCATGTTCTGAAACAGGCTTTGGCGCAGGAAGTCACTCGACCGATAGGCTTCGGTCTTGATCTGCTGCTCGATCGCCGCGGCTTGGATTCGCCCACTCACCACCACGTAGGCCGCGAACAGGACGAGGGTGGACACCGAGATCACCACGAACAGCCGAAAGCTCAGCGTCGAAGTGATGGACCTGAGTCGCGTTGGCACGCTCATCGCCGGTCCTGCCACACCGCCCCTCTTCCGCCCCCAGATGCCCGACCCGCCGGCCCGGCCCACCCGCGCCGGCGGCGTCCGCCCGTCGAGGGCTACCCCGTCGTCTAAATCTGCATATGAAAGAGCTCGTCTACCAGCCTCTCGTAGGCTTCCCGGCCGACCACCGCCTCGAGATTGCGGTTCGGGATTCCGCCGTCGCCCAGCGTCCGGCCCACGGCCGCGACGTCTTCCGACTCCAGAGCGTCACGGAGGTAACGCTTCACCACGTGGACGGTCTCGAGGTACAAGGCCACCGCGTCCTCGCCGTGCCGGAGGCCCGGCGTGTGCTCGGGATCCTCGAGCGGTCGGACGCGATAGAGCCACCGACCGTCTTCCTGGCCGCCGGACGCGCACACCGTGGCGACCGCCGCGTCGTGCACCGCAACCACATCACCGCTGATCGGAGCAGTGAGCGGCACCGAGATCCTGCCCCGGGTGATCCATCCACAGGGATCGCCACGCTTCAGGCGCACGCCGGCCCGCGGCAGCACCACGTCGTCGACCGGATACAGGAATCGCAACACGTGAGCTGCAAGACCGACGTCCCAGGCGCCATCACCGGATGATTGCATCCAGAAGTGGCCGCGGCTATACGCACGGTCGAGATGCAACGTGCAGCCTTCGATCAAGTGGCGCACGTGGTCGTCCGCGAGATCCGGTGTCTCGCAGGGCCTCGACGCAGTCTTGGACAAGTCGGCCGACAACTGTACACCCGGCGCACCGTGCAGGGCGTGATGGAGCTCACACGCGTCGCAGTCGTACTTGCGATCGCAGAGCCGATAATTCAGCACCCCGGCAAGCATCCACACGCACGGCTGCTCGGTTTCGCCTGCCGGCTCATTGGATCGGGGCATCGCCTCTGCCTCCTTTGCCAACTCGGATCGCGTCAGTCGCTCAGGAAGAACTGCGACGCGATCGATTCCCAATGGTCCGGATCAAGCTGACGACCGAACCCGAACACGGGCATACCCCCGTCGGGCATCAGCACGCCCAACTCGCCCGCCGGAAGCTGGCGCAGTCGCTCGACCGTCTCACGCATCCAGGCGACGGCAAGCCGCCCCTCCAGCAGGTTGCGGGCGTTGGTCCGCCACTGCGGCACCCGCACCTTGAGGAGCCAACCGTCCCCGTACGGCTGCGTGGTCGCGAGCTTGGGATCCTGCACGACGGCCTTGTTGACCGCGAGCACTTTGCCCTCGACCGGCGAGACCATCCCGATGGTTCGACCATCCGCCGTCAGGTTCCAGGCCCGCTCGCCCTGGCGCAGCCGTTGGCCCACCGCCGGCAGCTCCACGGCTTCGGGCGCACCGACGAGCTTCCCGGCGAAGTCGTCCAGACCCACCGTGACGACCTCGCCGTTCTCTGGTGCGGCCCAGGTGTGTCCCGGATGGAAGCGATACCCGTTCGCGAGCACGAACCACGGCCGCGCCACCGCCTGCGGCGTTCGCGACTTCATGCCGAACAGCCGAGCCACACGAAGAGGCTGCAGCAGCCACAGCACACCCGCCAGCACGATCAAGTACGCAATGACGACCAGATACTCGATGCCCTTCGTAGCGAAGATGTCACCTTGCATACGTCAGCCTCCCTCTCACGCGACGGATCGCGCCGACACTGTTCCGACCTCGGCGACCCGCTGTGGGCCACCATGCCCAAGCGCGAAATCGAGGACCGGCATCCGTTGCACCACCCAGCGGAACACCCACAGCTCCGCGCTGATCACGGCCAGCGTGACGACGATCTCCATCCACGTCGGCACGTATCGCACGGGCGCATACCACTTGAACGCGATCACCGACACATTCAGCCGGTTGAGCACGATCCCGACCAGCGTCAGCACCGCTGCGACCTTGATCAGCCCCTGACGGCCCTGCTGGCTCGCCATCGCAAAGAGCACCGCCGGTATCGCCACGAACCCCACCAACTCGAGGAGGTACCACGCCCCCCACCCCGTGGTGAGGTACGCTCCCCGTTGCTGGTGGACGAAGACCAACAATTGGAGCGCCAGGTACACGAACATGACCGTCGCGCAGATGCGGGCGAGACCGGTCATGATGCCGGCGTGTCCCATACGCAATGCCGCCCCCGCCCGATGTCGAAACACCGTGTGCGTGATACTCCCCTCGAAGATCACCATCGAGAGGCCCGCGAAGATGCTGGAGACCAGGAACAGCAGCGGAATGAACTCCGAGTACCAGAGTGGGTGGATCTTGTCGCGCGCCATGAGATAGAGCGCGCCCAATCCCGATTGGTGGAGGATCGACAGCGTGATGCCGAAGATCACGGCTCCCAGGGTCAGCCCCGCCAGCACCTTCCGCACGCGTCGCCACCCGAGCCACTCGGCGATCGCCGGCGAGAACTCGAGGAACTCGGCGATCATGTAGAGCATGAAGTGCCACGCGACCAGGAACAGCACCGAGCTCACGCCGAACGAG
>JBDHJO010000276.1:0-2908 GCA_039586875.1 Gemmatimonadota bacterium
GGATCCCAGTGAGTATTTCCTGGTGCTTGCGGACTCCGCCAACCTCGCCATGCTGGAACTCGCCGCGTGCTTTCAGAACGGCACTGTCCGTCAGCTGATCGAACAGGAGGTCGCACTCAACGCGCGATCTGGGATCACCAGCACGCCCTCGTTCGTCATCGAGCGAGGGTTGCTGAGGGGCGTGCATTCTATCGAAACGTGGCGGTCGATTCTGGATTCGCTCGTGGCGGCGCGGGCGGTAGAGACGCCGTAACGCCCGTCGGCCATCGGCGCCGCCCATCGGCGCGCTTCGGCACCGTGCGTGGCGTAAGAGGGAAAGAGCCTATCGCTACTGCCAGGAGCGCGTTAGGTCCCCGTGAGCACCGCCAGCCCGACATCGTAGAGCGCGTGCGTCCACGCGGCGATACCGAACCCTCGAGCCACATATAAGCCACTCAGGAGGAGTCCGGCGATGGCCCGGAAGGTGAACGACGGAGTGGTAAACTGATCGCCGTAGGGGCCGATATAGTGGAAGCCGCTGAAGATCAGGGCACTCAGCACCACGGCGACCGCGACCGCCACCGGTCGTTTCCATCCCAGGCGAATCCCGATGAGGAGGAGCGCGGAGACCAACAGCACGCGGAACAGCAGTTCCTCGTACAGGCCCGCGCCGAGCGACACCACGAGTTGCGTGCCGAAGGGGAGCGCGGCAACCGGGCTCTGACTCTGGGCAACCGCGAGGATGGACGGCCCCCCTTGCAGGAGCCAGGTCGTGAGCAATGCCACGGTCTGGCCGAACAGCGCGGCGTAGACGAGGCTCTCGGCGAACATGGCGAGAAAGACTTTCGGGACCATCGGCGTTCCCTGGCGTTTGTGATCCCGCCAGACCAACCATCCTCCGACGCCGAGGAAGATCAGCCCGAAAACCAGGAGGCCCCACCGCCCACCCAGCGAGATGAAGACCGTCTTGAGGAGCACATCGGCGCCGTTCCGAACCCCGGCCACGGCCGACCCTGAGAGCATGGCCGACAGCCCTTCGTACAGCAGGAGGAGCGGCACGGC
Source organism: Gemmatimonadota bacterium (assembly GCA_039586875.1). Classification (GTDB taxonomy): domain Bacteria; phylum Gemmatimonadota; class Gemmatimonadetes; order Gemmatimonadales; family GWC2-71-9; genus JAOTVV01. Next base: position 1,042 of record JBDHJO010000276.1, read on the forward strand.
GAAGAGAACGCTGTACCGCACCTGACGGCTGGTCGCCAAGTACTGTTGCAGGGTCACGCTTCTCCGCCTATTTGATAGCTTCGCATGCCTCGCTCCTCGTTTCCCTCCGGTGTCTACCGCCGCGTGAGCACCCTGCTCCCGCGGTTGTCCCGGCTTTCACGCGGCCGGCTTCGCGATCAGGGAGCCGCGACCCAGCGGTGGGTGGCCTGGGCCGAGTCTCACCGGCCCGACGGGCCGCTCGTCTGGGTCCATGGCGCGTCGGTCGGAGAGTTGCTCGCGGCGGCACCGGTCGTCCGGCGTCTTCTCCGTCGGAACAGCGAACTCACCGTCGTCGCGACCCACACATCGAGTTCCGTGGCAGCGCAGCCGTTGCTGCTCCCGGTCGTACGGCAGGATTACCTCCCGTTCGACTCCCCGGAAGATACCGCCCGGACGCTGGACGCGGTGCGGCCCGACTGCGTCGTGATCGCGCGGGGCGATGTATGGCCGGAGTTCCTCCACGCGCTGCACGCTAGGCGCGTTCCCGTCGCGATGGTCGGCGCGGCGATCGCCCCCGGCAGCCACAAGCTCCGATTCCCTGCCCTCTCTCTCTACGCCTCAGCGGTGCGGGGGGTTTCCTGGATCGGTGCGGTGAGCCTCGAGGACGCTGCGCGATGGCAGCGGTTTGGCGCAGCATCCACTGTCGTGGAGGTGACAGGGGACCCGCGACACGATGAGGTCCTGGAGCGCCTGACGAATCTCCACCCGACCGCTCCGTACCGCGCGTGGGCGGGCTCCGGGCCCGTCCTGGTGGCTGGTAGTCTGGAGTCAGGTGATGTGCGGCCGCTCCTTGCCGCGTGGGGAACAATTCGAGACGTCGAGCCCGGGGCCCGGATGCTGGCGGTGCCGCACGATCCATCGGCGGCCGTGATCGCGCGAGTGGTCCGCGAGGCCGTTAGGTGTGGCGTGCCCGTGGCCGTTGGCTCACAGGGACTCGCCGAGGCCAATGGACCGGTGGGGTGCGCGATTCACGATGGCGTTGGGAGCCTGGCGGACCTGTATGCGCTTGCCACGGTGGCATACGTAGGCGGCGGATTCGCCAGGGGCAAACTCCACTCCGTGGCCGAGCCGGCCGCGCTCGCCGTCCCCATCGTGGCTGGTCCTCACGCGACCGACGACCGGGATGGACGACTGCTCCATGCGGCCGGAGGACTCCTGTGCGCAGGCAACGCGATGGAGTTGAGCAAGGTGCTGAGGAGGTGGCTGTCGAACCCGGAGGCTCGGATCCGCGCGGGCCTGGCGGCGCGGAGCGCACTCACCACTGGGGCGGCCGACCGGAATGCCGCCGCCGTCGCGACCCTGCTGGGCTACGGCGAGACGATCACGCCTTCGTAGGTGACGGAGCGGGGCACGATGAGGCCGGCGGTGAGGACGGTGACCAGCATGTCGGCAAAGCTGCTGCGCACCCGGATGCGGAGGTCGGCGACCCGATTCGTGCTCGTCGCCTGTGCATTGAGGACATCGGCGAGTGACGGCCGGGCGCCGGGAATGACGCCCCAGAAGAAGAACGTCGCCTTCTTGTGAATCACGAACGGCTCGCCCTGAGCTGGCGTGGCCGCAGGCGACGCCATGGTCGCCTCGACCCCCACGGTCGACGCGTCGAACGTGTGCGCGCATCCGCTCGCCACGAACAGGATCACGGCAGCGGCAACAACGGCGCCTCGTGGGCGGATAGCAGCGGTCAAGAACGATCCCTCATCGAGCATGGTCAGTCGGAAACGATCGGGGCGCCCGGTGCTGGACCGAGCGCCCCGACAAACTAGCGCAGGTCTCGTCGCAGCGAAACCTACATCCCGAGGCTCGGCACGGAGATCTTGTAGTCGAGGCC
>JBDHJO010000277.1:0-2908 GCA_039586875.1 Gemmatimonadota bacterium
CAAACAGACTATGGACGACGCGGACGATGCACCTCCCACCCGCGCGGGCCTCGACAATCCACTCGGTTGCCACCATCGGGGCATCCGGCCCGAGATCGGCACTCTCGGCGGTAAGCGAATCCGGAGCATTCCAGCCGGTGACCGTCGAGACCGACTCCATACCCGGACCGAAGTTCATGCTGATCTTCTGCGGCACGCCATCGGCATCATGCTCGATCGTGGTCGGCACGAACCACGAGGAGATCCCTCCCGCGGTCGCGATCGCTTTCCATACCTCATCGGGGGTGCCGGGGACTTCAACCTCCACTTGCACCGAACGGTTGCCTTCGTCATCGCGCTTCAACGGCATGGATCAGCTCTCCTCAGGGCTGGGGACCAGCAACGGGTGGGCGGCGACGATCAGTCGATGCGCGCGCCCCCCGCTGGCCTTGGGATCGTGGTATTTCGAAACGAGTGCTGTGATGGCGGAGGTAAGTTCGTCCGTGAACTGCGCCCGCTCCGTCGCGGAACGGAAGCGGACTTCCGTATCGATCGAAAGGGTCGCCAGTCGCTTCCCGGCGCTCCCGGCCCGCCGCACGAGGTCACTGACTTCGCGCACGATGCGGGCACCGAGGGCGATCAGGTAGGCCGCGGAGAGACGATCCTGCACGCGAGCAGGATCGGCACCGAGGTCACCGAGGGCGTCCGGCGAGATGACGTAAGAGGAGGCGGTCGCCACCATCCGACGTTCCCGCAGACCGCCCCACTGCCGCTCCTCGGCGACCGTGGCGAGACCGAGCCTCTCCAGTTCACGGAGGTGGTAGTTGAGCTTCTGGCGCGGCATGTCGAGGCGGGTCGCCAGGCCTGCCGCGGACTCCGGGGTGTCCAGTTCGGTCAGCAGCCGGTTCCGGAGCGGGTCCAGCACCGCGGCCGCGGCTTCGGGGGTCTCGATGGCACAGATGTCCAGCACGCCCGCAGGTTATCTTTGACAACTCTATTTGTCAAGCTCTTCTCACTGAGCCGCCTCAGTTCGTGACCTCGCGGAACGACACGCCGCTCACGCGCTCGTTCGCGCGCTGCGTGATCCGGATGGTGCGAATCTGGATCGCATTCAGGTCATCAAGGGCTGGCTCGGGCGGGACGGGAAGCCGCATGAGCGGGTCTACGACGTCGCGGTCTCGGATGGTCGCATGATCGGTGAGGACGGTCGGTGCCACCAGCTTGTCGGCGACACGGGCGCCATGCGTATGCCATTGTCGGCGGAGCCGACGCAAGTATAGTGTTTACAGCAAGATGCCGACCCCCGACCTCGCACCGCATGTCTACGACGAGCTTCGCCGGCTGGCCACCGCGCAACTGCGTGATCAACCCGCCGGCCACACGCTCCAGCCCACGGCCCTGGTCAACGAGGCCTGGCTGAAGCTCGCCGCCAACCCCGACCTGCGGTTCGAGGATCGCCGGGCCTACCTCGTCCTGGCCTCCCGCGTCATGCGACAGGTCCTGGTCGATCACGCCCGGGGCAAGCGTCGCGTCAAACGCGGTGGTGGCGGCGGCTGGCACAAGGTGACGCTCGCGCTTGCCGAGGCCCGGGAAGGCGCGACCGACATCGATCTCCTCGCGCTCGACGACGCTCTGACGGAACTCGCCGCGCTCAACCCCGACCGGGCACGTCTGGTCGAGCTCCGGTTCTTCGGGGGGCTCACGGAATCCGAGGCGGCGGATGTGCTCGAGATCTCGCGACGACACGTGTCGCGGCAGTGGCGATCGGTGCGGGCGTGGCTTCGCGGCCGCCTTGATGGTCACGACGGCGACGATGGGGACGAAGCCGGCGAGGAATGACCAATGCCCTCTCACGGAATGCGACCGCATCTCAGAGAATCGTGTCCGCACGTGGCCACGGATGTCGTTTGTTGGCGAGGAGCGTCCCATGGCCTCGCTCGTCATCATCGATGGTCCCGCGCGCGGGCAACGGTTCGACCTCCGCGAGCACACGGTGCTCATCGGACGCGACGCGTCATGCGCGATCCGGATCCCGGACGAGCGCGTCTCGCGTCGTCACCTCCAGGTCGGTTACGACAATCGTGGCGACCGGCACTTCGCCCTCGATGTCGGCAGCGAGAACGGGGTGACGGTCAACGGCATTCGTCTGCAACGCGGGTCACTGCGATCGCTCGGCAACGGCGACGAGATCCGCATCGGCCGCTCGTCCCTGCGCTACGTGTGGCATGTGACGCCACCGAGCGTCGACAAGGACGCGTAACATGGCGATGACACCGAAGCAGTACGAGCTCGTGGAGATGATCTTCGCCGAAGCGTGCGAGCTTCCGTCCGCTCGCCGCGGTGCCCTCCTCGACGAGCGCTGCGGCGCCGACCCGATCGTGCGTCGCGAGGTCGAGGTCATGCTGGCGGCGGACGACGCCGGCGACGATGGGTTCACGAACCCCGAGTGGTCGTGCGGCGTCACGCAGGCCGACGATGAGGACCCCGCCCTCCGCGCCCGGGCGATCCCCGAGCGCATCGGTGCCTATCGAGTCATCCGGGAGTGCGGGCACGGCGGTATGGGTGTCGTGTACGAAGCCGAGCAAGACAGCCCCAGACGCCGTGTGGCCCTGAAGGTCATCAAGCTGGGCATGGACACAAAGCGGGTGATCGCGCGGTTCGAGGCTGAGCGGCAGGCGCTGGCGATGATGGATCATCCGCACATCGCCAAGGTGTTCGATGCCGGCAGCACGGACACCGGCCGTCCGTACTTCGTGATGGAGTACATCAAGGCCGTGCCGATCGTCGAGTACTGCGATACGGAGAAGCTCGACACGCGTGCGCGGCTGGCGCTCTTCACGGAGGTGTGCAACGCCATCCAGCACGCGCACCAGAAGGGGATCATCCACCGCGACATCAAGCCGTCAAACGTGCTTGTCACGATGCACGA
>JBDHJO010000278.1:0-2906 GCA_039586875.1 Gemmatimonadota bacterium
TGAGCCCACGGGTGGCGTGCGATGGTGATCTCCCGGTTCCGGTCGTTGGTGGACGCGCCTGCGAGCAGGCCGGGCGTCCGTCCGCTCGTCAGCGTTCGCGGAGGCGCTGAAGCAAGGTAAGCGGGTGTACCGGATCGGGCAGGATGGCACGCACTCCCAGGTCGGCAACGTGTTCGGCAATGGCGACCGGATCGGCTTGCGTGACCAGGATCACCGGAGTCGATGGAGCCGCCCGCCGCATCGACTCCACCTGCAGGCGCAATCCGGGCGTATCAGCTCCGGCGACGGTCCCGACCACAGCGTCCCCGCGCCGCCGCGCCGTCTCGGCGGCAGACGCCCACGAGTCAGTATGGACCACCTTCAACCCCGCCGTCGCCAGCGCTGCACTGGCTCCGGCGAGCAAGTTGCCGCTCCCCACCACGATGACGCACCGCTCCGTGACCGGAGAGGGCAGGGCACTGGTTCGTGGATCCAATGGCCGCACGATACACTGGTAGCCGGCGACTGCCCCGTCGGCGGTGCGCTGCCTTGTCGCCGAGAGGATGGCGGTGAATCGGTCACCACGGCAGGTAACGAGGTCGACCTCCAGGTCGCTCACGGCTCCCAGGGTGCTCATCTGTACCTGGAAGCGCTGAATGTCCTTCGGATCCCCGAAGAGCTCCCGCCCGTCGAGTCCCACAAACTCGTCCGCCGCATAGCCGAACAGTTCCGCTGCCGCGCTGTTGACGCGTTCAATCCGTCCGCCGCGGTCGGTGAGGTAGATCGCATCCCAACACTGCGCGAAGAGGGTGTCGTATCGCTCCTCACTCTCGCGTATCTGGTCCTCGGCGTGCAGTCGGTCCTTCACGTCGCGAGCCACGGCGAGAATCAGGTGATCCTTGCCGCGGACGTGGGTAGCAACGGCCACTTCGACGGGAAAGGTGGAGCCGTCTCGGCGGCGGTGGACGCCGGAGAGGAGCGTTGGGCGTCGCGTGTCGCGCGTCTCAGTGAATTCAAGCGACGTCTCGGGCGGCGGCGTGACCGGAAACGCGAGGCCGAGGTCCCGAACCGACATGCCGACCGCCTCACCCACGGCCCGGCCGAGCCACTGGGCGGCCGTCGCGTTGACGTCGATGACGCGCTCCGTTCGGCCGTCGATGACGAAGATCGCCTCGCCGCCGAAATCGAGCATCTCTCGGAACAGGGCGTTGCGCCGGGCCTCTTCCGTCTGCGACAGCGCCTCCGAGGCAATCGCGCGGCTCGTACGCTCGAGGTCGGCGGTCCGCTCGTCGAGAATGCGTTGGAGGTCCCGGCACGTGCTTTCCAACTGGAACGTCGTCGCCTTGTACTCGGTGATGTCGTGCGCCACGAGGGTCGCCGAAACGACCGCACCTTCGCGCACATTGGGGCTGAGGCGGCAGTCGTACCAGGCGTCGGGCGCGTGGTTGCGCAGGCCGGCCAGCTCGCAGCGTTGCGGCGTTCCGTCGACGAACACCTGCTCGAGGCATTGTTCGATGAGCGACTGCTGTTGCAGGGGAATCCAATCCACGAGACTGGAGCCGACGATCGACTCCACGGGCTTGTCACCCAACGGTCGGTTGGCGAAGAGGATCTCCCCGTCTCGCCGGACGACGAGTACCGGATCCTTGGGTGCGGGCTCGGGGGCTGCGGCTCGCGGCGTCACGGGTGGGGCGATCGGGGATGGCGGGGGTGTCGGCGCTGCCCGGGGCGCGTGTGCGTTGGCCCCGCCGGACCCCGCCGGGGGCGGACCCCGTCTGGGCTCGGCCATGCGATGTACCGACAGGGGCTTGCTGGCCCTATCCTGATCCGAGTTGTGTTCGCTCATACGGTCAGCACATCCCCGGTCGTCCGACGACCTCACACGTCACGTGATCTGCTCCGTCTATTCTGTTCCGCGAAAGAGGCTTACGCCAGTAGCGGACCTATCGATGAAGCAAGAATCCTGCCCGTGCAGCCGGCGACTTGGGCCGACGGAAGCAGGAGGCGTCGTAAGCGAATGTTGAGCAATCGCTTAGACATCTGACGTCGACTTCGGAACTGGGGGTTGCGTCCTGGGTATGAAATTGTATCGTAGGAATGAGCGAAGCGAAGCGCCATGTAATGTGGCGACCAAGCAGGACCCAAGCCCGAGGCGCTCCCTCGGGCTTCTTGCTGGGGTGCTCCCGAGACGGGGTGCGGAGGCTGGGGATGTCGAAACGAGCGCGGGGGTGGTCGATCAGTCGGCCTGTGCCGTGGGCCGTGACGCTTGTGGGAGCGTTGGCGTGCGGCGAGGTGGCGGAGCCGGATCCTGCGACCCCAATCTCCGCCGACGTGCTGCTCACCCACATCGGCATTCTGGCGGACGACAGTCTCTACGGTCGCCCCGCTGGCTGGACGGACGAACTGCGGGCGGCCGAATACGTTCGCAGCGCGCTCACCGATGCCGGCCTCACGCCCGGCGTACCCGAGTTCCTGCAGACCTTCTGGATCGGTCCCCAAAAAAGCGCGCACGCGGCGACCTCGGCCGACCCGCCGTTCCAGGGCGGGGATCCGGGTCGGGAAACCACGTACTACTCGCAGAACGTCGTCGCCTCGTTGCCGGGTGACGGCGACCTGAGCGAGGAGTGGGTGGTCGTCGGCGCGCATTATGACCATGTCGGCTGGTTGGTCGCGCCCGACAGCAGCCTGCGCGTCTACAACGGGGCGGATGACAACGCCTCGGGCACCGCGGTCTTGCTTGAAGTCGCGCGGTACCTGCGGGAACGGTTCGTGGCCGGCGCCGTCCCGGGCCCGCGTCGGTCGCTCATGTTCGTCGGCTTCGGCGCCGAGGAGATCGGGTTGGTGGGATCCCACTTCTTCTGCGGTTCGGGAACGGTCCCACTCACCGACATCGCGGCCATGGTAAATCTCGATATGGTTGGTCGCCT
>JBDHJO010000279.1:0-3232 GCA_039586875.1 Gemmatimonadota bacterium
GGTGAAACCCCACTCGAGACCGCGCAAGAGCGTCCCATACTGTGCGCGGAACGACTCGACGCTCTCTACCATGACGATGATGACGCTCGTGACGATCGTGATGATGAGCGCGACATCGAACGCTTTGCCGAGCGGCGTGTCGTGCTCGAAGATGATGCGATAGACGCGCTGGCGCGCCGTCAGTGCAGGCTCGCTCATGGGTGCGTCTCCATCATCAGCGATGTGGTGAGCGGCTATCGCACGCCGACCGCGTCGACGATCGTCTGAAAGCGGGGGTCGCCGCGCAGCGGTGTATAACCCGGATCCAGGTGCACGTACACCAAACCGGCCGATCGCGCCTGCAGGGCATCGTTCAACAGCGCAAAGGCGCGGTCGAAATCGCCGACGGCGGCATGGCCCATGGCCAGGGTCTCTGCGCGGAGGTACTCGTGTCGGGCCGCCTCGTCCAAGCGGTCGAGGATCGCCCGGGCCAACGCGCAGACGATCAAGGCATCGTAGGACCGCACGCTCGCCTCCGACGACTGCCCCCGGCGGAACCACTTGAGTGCCTCATCGGGGTTGCCCATGGCCATGTACGCCGACCCGGTCGTGAGGCTCGCCTGGAAATAGGCGGGTTCCATCTCGAGCACTTTGGCGCAGTAGTCGATCGCCGCCTGGTGGTCCCCCGAATACAACAAGAACCGGGCGAGCCATCGGGTGTAGTGTGCCGACAGCGGGTCGAGCGTGAGCGCCTCGCGCATTTCCTGTACGGCCTGCGGCAGCTGGCCCACGCACGGCAACGCGGTGCCGAACACGAAGTGCGCTTCCGCGAGATTCGGGTTCAGCTTCACCGCTTTCCGGAGCTCCCGCTCTGCGCTGGCAAAGTCCCACTCGTACCAACAGTGGACCTTCCCGAGTGAGGTGACGGCTTCGGCGAGGGTAGGCTCGAGGTCGAGCGCCTTCCGCGCGGCGGCCTGTGCTTTGGGGTACGCTTCGTCCGGTACGACCCAGTCGTCGGCGAGGAACGACCAGCAGTCGGCGATGCCGGCGTAAGCACGGGCGTACCCGGGGTCTTCGGCCAACGCCTCCTCGAACAACGTGATGCCATGCCGCAGGTTTGCTCCGCCGTGCTTGTTGTAAAAGAAGCGGCCTTTCAGGTAGAGGTTGTACGCTTCGAGGCTCTCGGTCGTCGGCACCACGAGTGCCTCCGTGCCGCCGACGAGCTTGACCTTCAGCGCGTCGGCGATGGCTCGCGAGATCTCGTCCTGGATCGCGAACACGTCCTCGAGCTGGCGGTCGTACGTCTCGCTCCAGAGGTTCAGTCCGGTGCGCACGTCGGTGAGTTGTGTCGTGATGCGGATACGTTGGCCCACCTTGCGGACGCTGCCCTCGAGCACGCTGCCGACGCCGAGTTTCTCGCCGATCTGCCGCACGTCGACTTCCTTCCCCTTGAACGCGAAGCTCGACGTCCGTGATGCGACCTGCATGCCGGGGACCTTCCCGACGACGTTGATGATCTCCTCGGTCATCCCATCGCTGAAGTACTCGTTTTCGGGATCGGCGCTCATGTTGGTGAACGGCAGCACCGCGATGGACTTCTTGTCCAGCGCGTCCCTGTCCACAACGGGCACGCCGTCGGGCGTGCTCCCCGGACTGCTCAGCGCATTCCGTAGCGCGGCCGCGAACTCTGCAGCCGTTGCGTGGCGGTCCACCGGCGTGCGGGCGAGTGCTCGCGTCACCGTTGCGTCCAACGCATCGGGTACGTCCCGCAACACCTTCACGTGGGGCACCGGTGAGATGAACCGTTTCGCGATCACGGCCTGGGCACTGGCACCCATGTACGGCTGTTCGCCTGTCAGCATCTCGTACAGCACGCACCCGAGACTGTAGACATCGCTTCGACCGTCGACCTCCGTCTCGGCCGTCGACTGTTCCGGGCTCATGTAAGCCGGGGTACCCACCGCGAGACCCGTTTGAGTGATCGCTTCGCCAGCGGCACTGATTGCCTTCCCGATGCCGAAATCGGCCACAACGGCCGCGCCCTCGTGCAGGAGGATGTTCTCCGGCTTGATGTCACGGTGGACGACGCCGTGACGATGCGCGTAGTCGAGCGCCGATGCCACTTCCTGTGCCACACGCAGCGCCTCGTCCATCGGGAGCTGCTGTTCAACCTGAAGGCGGTCCCGCAGGGACTTCCCCTCCATGTTCGGCATGACGTAGAACAGGAATCCGTCCGATTCGCCGGAGTCGTAGAGGGGCAGGATATGCGGGTGCGTCAAACCGGCCGCGATCTTGATCTCGCGGAGGAAGCGTTCCGTGCCGATCTCCGGTGCCAGCTCCGGGCGGAGGACCTTGAGCGCGACATGCCGGTCGTGTCGCTCGTCCCGCGCGAGGAACACGATGGCCATGCCGCCTTCGCCCAGTGGGCGCTCGATCGCGTAGCGGCCCTTGAGGCCTGCCTGCAATTGGTCCTGAAAGTCCGCCATGGCCTGGGAATCTGCACGCGGAGGCGGGTCAGGGGTAGGTCCATGTTTCGGAACGGTAGTGCGTAACACGACGGGGGTGGGCGCTGTGACGCCCACCCCCGTGTTCCTCCCCGTACGGGAGTCCGCTAGTTCTTGCCCTCCAACTCGTCTGCGATATGGTCGGCGTCGTAGATCTTCCGCAGGCCCTCGAGGATGCCCTCGGAATGCACGCTCACCGAGCGGGATACGTCGTCGTTGAAGATGAACCGGTTCGGCAGCATCTCGATATTCCCGTCGAACACGAGACCGACCACCTCGGCGTTCTGGTTGATGACCGGGCTACCGGAGTTGCCGCCGATGATGTCGTTCGTCGAGACGAAATTGATCGGCGTCGACATGTTCACCTGGTCCATCCGCTCCTGCCAGCGCGGAGCGAGCGTCCAGGGGTCCTGGTAATCGAACTCGGCGGCGCGGGCATAGAGGCCGTACAACGTCGTCTTGTACGGTGCGAAGGTGCCGTTCATTGGGTAGCGCTTCACGACGCCGTCGCTGATGCGGAGCGTGAAGGTGGCGTCGGGTGGCAGTGCCTTCCCGTAGGCGGCGAAGATCGCCTGTCCGACCAACTCGGCGTTCGCCGCGATCGCAGCTTCGAGCGGTTCTGCCCGCTTCGCGAGCTCGAGTGAGAGCGGTGCGACCGCGCGCGCGGCCACGATGAGCGGATCGTCGGACGCCGCGACCGCGTCCATCCCGCCGTCGAGCAGTGCCTGCCGGACGGTGAGATCGGTGAG
>JBDHJO010000280.1:0-2894 GCA_039586875.1 Gemmatimonadota bacterium
ATCCGGTCGCGCGACGAGCCGGGGGACGCATGGGGGTGGTCGAGCGCGGCGAGCGTGATGAATCGTTCGACGCGGTGGCGTTTGCGCTGGAGCCCGGCGAGGTATCAGCGGTCTTCGAAACGAGGGTCGGGTATCACATCCTGCGCCGACCGCCGTTGGAAGACGTCCGCGCGGCGTTCGCGACGGAGGTCGAGGATATCCTGATGGCCCGTGCCGACACCGTGATCCTCGCGGAGATCGAAGATGACTGGCGGGTCCGCCTGGTGGACGAAGCCCCGAGCCTCATGCGGGAGGCAACGGCGTCGCCACTCCGCACGTTCCAGCGGCCGCAGCGGCTCGGCTCGCACCGCGGGGGAGACTTCACCACGGCGGATTTCCTGCGCTGGCTGCAGGCGATGCCCAACCTGGTCTATCTCAACGTCCCGGGAGCCTCGGACGAGCAGCTCGAGGATCTTCTGCGCTCGCTCATCCGCAATGAGGCGCTCGTGGCCGCCGCGCTGGAGGCCGATGTGGAGCTCCAGCCGGAGGACATGACCGAACTCCGGGAGCGGCTGCGTGAGGAGATCGAGGCGGTTCGCGCTGGGGTGGGTCTGGACTCCACGGTGACGGATCGACCGACCCGGGAGGAGCGGCTGGCGGCTGCGCAGCATGCCGTCCACGAGTACTTCAGGCGACTCGCTGCTACCGAGGCGAGGGTGGTGGTTGTCCCTGCGTTCCTGGCGCAGGTGCTGCGGCAGGACATGCCGTGGGATGTCTCGCAGACGGCGATCGACGCGGGACTCGAACAACTCGTTGCCTTGCGACGCGCCCGCATGAAGCCACCCGGGATCGGGGGCGAACCCTCGGATCCCGAAACAGCGGAGGCAGCTGACAGTGCGCCGTAGCATTGCCGCCGGATGCGGGGTCCTGGCTGCGCTCCTCGCGCCGCCGCCCGCCCACGCACAGGAGGTTGCCTACGAGACCGTCGATCGAATCGTCGCCGTGGTGGGTGACAGCGTGATCCCACTGTCTCGTGTGGCGGAGGAGATCAACGTCTATCGTCAGCAGGGTGTGCAGGTCCCGACCGATCCCGCCGAGCGTGAGGCCTTCCGGCTCGAGGTCCTGAACGGCCTCATCGACCAGCAACTCATCCTGCAGGCCGCGCTGCGGGACACGATGATCTCCGTGTCCGAGCAGGAGGTGCAGGCCGCGGTGGATCGTGCCTACCGTGAGGTGCGGAATCAATTTGGGTCGGAGCTCGAGTTCCGACGGCAGCTGGAGACGTCGAACTTCGGCACGCCGGAGGAGTACCGGCGATGGCTCACCGATCAGCAGCGACGGGAGTTGATCAGCAGTCAATTGGTTCAGCGCATGCGGGAGGAGGGAGGCCTGGCTCCGCTCGCCCCGACCGAGGGTGAGCTGCGGGCATTCTATGAGGCAAGCCGTGCGCAACAGGAGCCGCGCCCGGCGACCGTCAGCTTCCGGCAGGTGGTGCTGCGTGTCGAGCCGAGTGCCGCGGCACTCGACTCGACGCGACGCTTGGCCGATAGCTTGGTGGCGGTCCTCCGGGACGACGGGGATTTCGGGCAGCTGGCGCGGCGGTTCTCCCAAGACCCGGGCTCGAGAGACCGCGGCGGCGATCTCGGCTGGGTGCGCCGGGGCAATTTCGTGCCCGCGTTCGAGGCCGTGGCGTTCCGCATGCGGCCCGGGCAGATCTCCGATCCGGTGCTCACCGTGTTCGGCTATCATGTCATCGAAGTCCAACGATCCCAGCCGGCTGAGGTGCAGGCCCGCCATATCCTCCTGCAGCCGCAACTCACCGCCGAGGACGACGTGCGGGCCCGAGAGGCGGCAGAGTCGGTCGCACAAGCGATGTTGGACGGCGAACCCTTCGATTCGTTGGCCCGGCGGTACCACGACTTTGCCGGCCAGGAACAGACGCTGATCGAAGACTTCCCGCGAGACCAACTGCCGCAGAACTACCAGGATGCCATCACGGGTGCGGAGGTCGGCAACGTGATTGGCCCGATCAAACTCGACCTCGGCGACGGCCGCCCGAAGTACGCAGTCATCCGGGTGGAGGAATTGCGGCCGGAGGGCGAGTTCAGCTTCGAGGACCTGCGGGACCAGATGCGGGGCGCGCTCGCGCAGCAGAACGCGATGAAGCGGTTCCTCGATGGCCTGCGCGCCGCCACCCACGTCGAAATCCGGCTCTGACCGGCATGCCGCCGCGCATCGCCGTTACGGTTGGGGATCCGCGGGGCATCGGGGCTGAGGTCGTCGCGAAGGCGCTCGCAGCAGGCCCGCTCGACGCGACCATCGTTCACGTTGGCCCCTCCCTCCTGACCGCTGGACTTCCGGGTGACCACGTCGACGTACCGGCCCCCGGCGGCGCTGCCCTGCAGGGGGCTCCTGGTGCACCCGTCCTCGAACTCGATCGGGCCACTGCCGGAGATGTCACCCGCCGATCGGTGGAAACCGCCGTGCAGATGCTGCGGGAGGGCACGATAGACGCGATCGTCACGGGCCCGGCCGACAAGCGGGCCCTGCAAGATGCCGGGGTCGGATTCCCAGGTCACACCGAGTGGTTGGCGGCGCTCGCGGGCGTGGCCGACACCGCCATGATGCTCGTGACGGGCAAGCTGCGGGTCGTTCTCATCACCACGCACATACCACTCCGTGAGGTGCCAGGCGCGGTCACCATCGAGCGGGTGCTGACCAAGGGGCGACTCACCGCGAAGGCATTGGAGGACTGGTGGGGGATCGAGGACCCGCGGTTGGCCGTCTGCGCGCTCAATCCGCATGCCGGCGACGGCGGGCTCTTCGGCACTGAAGACGACGACGTCCTCGAGCCGGCTGCGCGTGAGCTGGATGCCGCAGGACCGTTGCCGGCGGATACCGTGTTCGTGCGCGGG
>JBDHJO010000079.1:0-12047 GCA_039586875.1 Gemmatimonadota bacterium
CGTGCCACTCTTCCCCTCGCTCGTGGCGGTGACGGTCGCCGTGCCCTGCCCCAACCCAATGACCACCGCGGAGTCCGGCGACACGAACGCGAACTGGACGAGCGCGGCGTCGCTGACCGTCCAGTCCACGGCGCGGGAGTGCAGGACATTCCCAAACTCGTCCGACGGTGTCGTTCGATGCTGGTCGGGCAGGTCGTTCGGACCTGTCCTGCCACCGCGGCAAGGAGGCGGGCTCCAGAACTGACACGTAAGCAGGTCGGGAATAGCGCGCGGGAGACGCCGCCATGTTCGTGGCCGCCCGCGGTCCCGGCACGGTCACTGGGGACGGCGAACTCCCGCACCGGCGGGATGAACGCTACTGCACGTCGACCGACCCATGCATTCCCGATCCGGGCGCACCGTGGATCGAACAGTAGTAGTCGAACATGCCGACGGCAGCGAACGTGACTTGATGGGTACCGGAGCTCTTGTTTCCCGAGTCGGCGAACCCACCCGATACCCACGTCACGTTGTGGGTGCCCTGGTCGAAGCTCCACGTTACCGTCCCACCGGCCGCCACAGCGGCGTCCATCGGTGTGAAGACGTTGCTGGTCACGGCAACGCTCACGGCCGACGATACGGCGGTCGCCGTGACATCGAACTGGGTGCTGACAGCGGTGTTGTCGGCCACGGCTGCTTCGATCTCGTTGGCGCCGGCGACGGCGCCCACTGTGTAGGTGGTTGACGCCTCTCCCTGAGCGTTGGTGACGCTACTGGGGGAGCCGAGCGTACCGTCGCCGAGGTTCACCGTCCAATTCACGGTCACGTCCGGCAAGGCCTCGTTCGCTGCATTGGCGACCCGGACCACCAGTGGGTCCGCCAGCGCCTGTCCGACCACCGCAGACTGTCCGTCGCCGGTGACCTTGGTAATCAACGCGGGCGTCAGGTCCGGAGGATCCGTGGCCGTCGCCGTGAACGTCGCCGTGAGGTTCGTGGCGTCGCGCACGGCTGCCCGTATCTGGTTTGATCCGGCCGTGGATCCTACCGTGTAGGTCGTCTGCGCCATCCCAAGGGCGTCGGTCGTACTGGAGGAACTGCCAAGCGAACCGCCCCCGGACTGCACCGTCCAGTCGATGGTCTCCCCGCCGAGGGGATCGCCGCCCGCGTTTTCCACCCGAACGACGAACGGGGCGCCGAGCGTCATGCCTACATCCGCCGACTGATTGTTGCCGCTCTCGACGCTCAGCGTCGCGGGGGTCGTGTCGGGATTCGGGTCCGGGTCGCTCGGTCCCGAGTCTCCGCAGGCTGCCACAGCGACACACGCGAGGCTCATCGGCAGGGTGGACTTGCGAATCCTGAGCATAAGACCTCACCGGTTAAACGCGAGTACATCTGTCCTGTTTCAGTATACTGATGAACGCTCATCGACGCACGCGAGGTCCTCTGCGTTCCAGCCAGGACTTCGACGGGACTTGCCTTCTGCGTTTCGGATGACAGGATTCCGTCATGGCGTTGAAGACAGACGATCGGAATGCGCCTGAACGACCGACGGCTGTGACATGGCTTCGCGTGACCGTGGCGCATCTGCTCATCCCGCTGCTTCTGCTGCTCTGTGGATGGGATGTCGATTGGTGGGAGGCGTGGGTCTATGCACTGCTGATCGTCGCGGCTGGAGTGGGGGGCCGATTCTGGGCAGAGCGGCGGCACCCAGGGCTGCTGGCGGAACGAGCACGCGCCTTGTCTGGCGACACCGCAGATGTGAAGCCATGGGACAGAGTGCTCGCCCCACTGATGGCGGTGAGTCTGACGTTTCCGCTGGTGATTGTTGCGGGGCTCGATCACCGCTTTGGTTGGTCGCCCGACTTTCCGAGGGGGCTCGAGATGCTCGGCTTCAGCATGATCGTGCTTGGATACGCATTCGCAACGTGGGCGTTGGTGGAGAATCGCTTCTTCTCCAGCATGGTGCGTATTCAGACTGATCGAGGGCATGCGGTGTGTGACAGCGGCCCCTACCGGTTCGTGCGGCATCCGGGCTATGCAGGCAACCTCCTCCCGCTTCCGGGCATTGTGCTGGCCCTGGGCTCGGTGTGGACACTGGTCCCGGCAGCGTTGGCGCTGATTATTGCCTTCGTGAGAACTGCATTGGAGGACCGGACGCTGCAGGACGAGCTACCGGGGTATCGGGATTATGCGGGAGTCGTGCGGTATCGGTTGATACCGGGGGTCTATTGAGTTTCGCGACACTGTCTCCTCGGGGTGTGAGCACCGCAGGAGGGCGGGATTCGATCCGAAGGAGAGCGAGGCTGCGCAGCAGCCGCAGCTCATCCGAAGGACACCGAGCTGACCCCGCGACCCCCTGATGCGCTGCCGGCGCGTCAACGGCGGCGCGGACGCGTGCGGTCGCACGCACCCGATCGGGCATGGGATCGATACGAGAACCGGCGGTTCACGACGCTGAGGGACCGCATGGCACCACTAAGGAGCGCACCATGACGCACCACGAACGCCGACGGATGTTCCGACTGATCCCGTGCCTGCTGTTCCTCTGGCTCGTACCACCGGCTAGCGCGCAGCAACTCGAAATCGGCGGGGTAATCACGTCCTCGACGAGCGAGGCCGACGTTGCGGTTCTTCCGTTCGACGCACCATCAGCCGGCGTGCTCACCGTTGTCGTGCGATCGATGGACGAAAGCGACCTGGTGTTGCTCCTCACCGACCAGGATGGTCAACCCTTGCCCGAGGCACGATCCGACAGCGACCTCGGCGGCGACCCGGGCGCGGAGCAACTCGCCGTGACCATCCCGCGATCCGGCGTCTACCGCGTCAGGGTCGAATCGTACTCGGTAAGCTCCCGCTTCACGATCGGGGCGTCGTGGATTGCGTTTCCGGACCTCGAGATTCCGGCGGATCCCGACGGGTCACCGAGGACCGCGATAGCACTCCGCTTCGGGCAGCCTCAGGAGGGTTCGCTCGATGGCACCGTCGGCGATCACTGGGACTGGTACATGTTGACCGCGGAGGACGCGGGAACCGTCACGGTCGGAACGCGATCGGAGGAGAACGACCTGATACTGGAGGCGTTCGAGGCCGGTGACTTCACCAACCCCATCGAGCGATCGGATCGGGATCTGCAGGGCGTGACCGGCAATGAGGCGGTCACGGTGATCGTGCAACCGGAGCAACAGGTCTTCTTCAAAGTCTCCGCGCACTGGACCGAAGGGGGACCCACCGCGTACCGGCTCGTCGTCGGATTCATTCCCGACTAACCCGAACAGCGGCGCTGCGCGCTCAGTGAGCTCCATACGCCGTGTCGTACGCTCCGGTCCGTCCTCCGCCGATGATCAGCAGGAAGTCGGCCTGGAAGATCTGCGTCCGCCACCCGTCGCTGAGATCGGCAATGGCATTCGTGTGCGCCATGGGACGGAGCGGCCGGAGATCGACCACCACGACACCGGTGGGATCGGCAATGCGCTCGATGACCCCCTGACTATTGCGCCATGCGTCCGGACTGTTCACGACGTGCGTCGACACCACAACCGTTTCCATGCCGTTGGCGGCGGCGAGTTCCGTGAGGAAGGTGCCGAACGTCAGCACGTTCCCTCGGTAGAACCCGCGCAGGGTGTGCCAGTGGCCCATCTTCACGATTGCCTTGGGTAGCGCGGACCCCGCATGGGCGGCACGATACCGCTCCATAAACCGCGCACGCATGCTCTCTTCACGCTCGAGATTGCTGGCGTAGGTGGTCTGCGCCTGGCGCTGGCCGGCATAGATCCGGATCGTCCGCTGCAGTGCGTCGAGTACCGCGGCGACCTCGGGATCATCCCCCACGCCCGGTAGGGCCGAGAGCGCCGCATACTCGTCGGGGTCCGCCACCGAGTAGAGGTAATGCACGTCACCCGTGCGAACGTGCTCGTACGGGTACGCCTCCTTTGCCAAGCGATCAAAGGTTGTGCGGGCTTCCGCGGTCGGGGCGCGCTCGGCGAGGTACTCGAGGAGGTGCATTGCCGCGAGTTCCTGATCGACTCCCCACACGGCCGGGCCCGGTGCCACGGAGGTCTGCCGCACGTGGGTCATCAACTCGAGCTCTTCGTCGGTGGCGAAGGTCGGCGCGTGTGGGTACCGCCGCACGAGCTGGCGCACGGAGTCTCCCCCACCCGCCCGCGCCGCGGCGTCGATCCACGACGCGATCACGCTCCCCTGCTCCAGCACCAAGTGCTGCACGCCGTAGCGCTTCTGCAGCTCGTCGAACAGCCCGACCGTGAGTTGGTTCAACTCCAGGAGGTTGTGCTCTTCCGCGATGATGAAGAACTGCGCGCCGGCCGCACTCTCGAGCAAGAGCTCGAATCCGGGTCCCGAGGCCGCGGTTGCCGACAACGTCACCGGATGACGGTGCGCCATCAGCAACGAGTCGAACGTCGGCCCGGCGTGCTCTTGGGCGTGGCCACGGGCGGTCCCAAGAAGCAACGGTACGACAGCCACCATCCACCACACCGATCGAGCGAGCATGAATGCATTCCTCGCCAGGGATTGGGTCAGGGTCTTAGACATCGTGAGCAGCGCAAACGTTGACGCGGAGGGCTGACGCACACGCTCCCCGTGCGGGAGGGTGCTCACAATAGCGGAATCTCGCGGGCTTCCGAGCGTCTGCACAGCTTCGTGCCGGATTTCATGTCGGACGTTGCCGGAGAATGGCAACGACCCGGCAACGCGGTGACCGCCTTAGTGCATCGCGTGGTCACATCCGAAGAGGTAGTGGCAGACGGGGACCACATCGTGAAACGTGCAGGCCAGCGCGAAGAACAGGATGACCGCCAAGAGTCCGACGATGATCCCTTGGTGGTGTCTCTCGATGGCTGCGGACATGCGACTCATGGCTCACCTCCTCAATGTCCGATGGCGGTGCCGAATGGCACCAGGTCCGCGGAGGGCCCATCTCATGAAGCGTCATGCGCAAACGAGACCGGAACGCCGCGCGTCTTCAGCAGATGCCTCGAGGAATGCTCACGGCATTCCAGGGGTTACGCTCAACCGTACCACGGCTTCTCGTCCATCTCCACCTGCAGCCCGTCCAGCATTCTGTTGAGACCGGCGAAGACGTCCACCACTGCCATGAGCTCCAGCACGCCTTCATCATCCAAACCGAGCTTCCGCACCGCGGAAGTGTGCACCTCAATTCAGTACCTGCATCCGCTCACGGCGGATACGGCAACGGCGATGATCTCTTTGGTCAACGGATCGAGCTTGCCCGACGGTTGCATCACCGTCTTGATCTTGTTCCAGTTGGCCTCGAGGTAGCTCGGATTGGGCGCCATCACCTTGTAGAGGTTTGGCACAAAGTCGATCCCGAGCGTCTCTTTGATCTCTTCATACGTGGCCTTGACGCGGTCGCTCGCTTCCGTCTCTGCAATCATCTTCGCTGACGCCATCGTCGCCCTCCTCGGGTGGCCGCAACGCGGACGTGTCAAGGTACGGAAGGCATGGCAGGAGAAACAGTAACGGAGTTGTCGGGAACGTTGGACGGTGCATGCATGCCGAGGCGGGTGCGGGTGAGACGGAACAGCAACTGGGATACGTGCCTCTTCTGGTCAGTTCAGCAGCGCGTTGCCGATGCCGGTTCCGGTGCCTATAGATAGTCACGGCAGCGGGGGACACCCCTCCCTGACTCCCGACGACCTTCCTGATAACCGATGCGCATGCGCTCCTGGCCCTTCGCCGCCTACGCGGCACTGTACCTCGGTCTGCTGGTCGCCCTCCACGTGCGGGAGGACTTCGGGCTGGCCGAGCCGTTGCTGATCATGGCAACGGTCGGCGTCGGACATCTCGAAGTACCTGACGCGATCTCGGGTACGCAACGGCCAACCCTCGGGGGGGTGGGCCACCATCCAACCCTGTTGTTCGAGTTCCTGCACCGCGGCATCGAAGCCCGCATGCAGTCGCACGACCACCGCCCCGGGAGTGGCCGCAGCGTCATAGATATCCCAGAAGCGCTGCATCGCGTCCGGCTGCATCCACGACTCCGGACCGCTCGGCTCCGGAAGGCGATCAAGACGGTTTCTCGCCTCTTCGGTCAGCGTATCGAGAATGCCAAGACGCGCATCGTCCTCATCGATCTCGCGGAGTATCGGGACCAACCCCTCGATGATGGCTAGAAGGCGTCGGGGATGTTCGACGTACACGTGTGGCGCCGGCATGAGTTCCCGAACCGCTGCGGCCAGCGGCGAGTCCCGCGGGATCGTTACCGGCCACTGTACTGCGAACGACGCCGGGTCCGAGTCATCGGGATACATGACTCGACAGGAAAGCCCCTGTACGAACGGCACCTCTGGCGGGAGGCCGGCGGGGCGAGTGTGGGATTCGGGAAAGTCCTGAGTTCGCACGGTCTGCGCCAAGGTGGGGGTTGGCTCAAGGCGCCGCAAGATTTAGCCTCCAAACTGAGCGTTCCTAACACACCAGCGTCTGCGCCTATCCCATGTGACCTTCCCGCACATTGGGGCTGCCTGAATCGGGACGGCGGGATTTGACCGGATGCCTCGAGCCGCCAGGCGAGAGGCGACGGAAGGCAGCCCGGCCCCCCCTGATGCGCTGCCGTCGCGCAGCCCGCCAACGCCTGTCAGAATCCCTCGCGGCCGCCCTGCAGGATCTCGAGCGCAGCCAGGAGCGGTGCGTCGGGGTGGAAGGCAAACGTCTGCAGGCGATGCCAGGTCATCGGCTCGTCCATGACGACCGCACCGGCTTCGACCGGGATTCCGGGATAGACCACCGCACTCCGGGACATCGATCCCTTCAGCCCGCTGTGGGACAGCTCGTACGGTGTGGCGTCGGTGAACGCGCGGGGTGACTGTGACGGGGGGATGCCAACCATCACAGCGCCCATGCGGTGCAGCTGATAGGTCAGATCAAAGGCGGCACTGAAGGTCGCGGCGTCGCAAACGACCACGACGCGAAGATCAACCGCCGGTGGGCGCCGGAGGAGGTCGATACGACTGAAGCCGTGCTCGGCCTGGTCCGAGAGGAACTGCTCCCGGGTGCGCCCCGGTCGTGACGAGGCACCCGGCGGATCGAACACGAAGTCGCCCAACCGGATGTCCCGGCCCTTGCTGGCAGACAGGTCTGCCAGCGTTCGGCCGTCGATTGCGAGGAGTTCCTCGGACACGCGCGTGGCGAAATACACCGGATCGGGCGACCGCAGGTAGGCGTCGCCGAACAGTTGGTACAGCAGCGGCTCTCCGATGACCGAGAATCCTCCCCCGTTGCTGCGGAGATCGACGATCAGGTCGTGCGTGCCGGCAGCACGCATCTCGGACAGGAGCGTATCAACCGCTTCGATCAGCGAGGGGAATCCGGCAATCGCCGCCTCCTGACTCGTGACCGCCGCACTGTCCAGGAAGCGGTTGTGCGCGTGGGTGAGCCACCGGTCCAGGTCCGTGCGGCCCGCCGCTCGCATGTTCTCGAAGGCCTCGCGCGACCACATGGCGTGGAGTCGCAGGTAGCCCACTCGGCCCTCCGCCAGCATGCGATGCCCGAACGGGCCGGCAACTTTCGCGACCGGGGGGACACTGTCCCGGAGCCACGGTCCGGCCCGCCGATCCTCCGCCGTGAGCCTGTAGTACAGCGTGACATCACGGACGGTCGTCTCACCGGCGGGGACGACGGTGAGGTGCAGGGCGTCCCCGAGATCGGGCATCAGGACACGCGCCCTATGGAGCGAGGCAAGGCTTGGCGCAAGCCGACGACGACTCCCTGACGCGTTCTCGTACGGGAAGATCACGTGCGTTCGCCGGGCAAGCACGTCCACGGCGATTCCTTCCGCTGCCTCCACCTTGGCGCCGAGCCATTCGCCCACCGCGGGAGCAGCATCGGAGATGTAGACGCCGTCGGCACTGGTGGAGAAACGTACCGGCAGGAACAGGGGCACGCCGTCCGATGGGGTGCTCGAGACCTGCTCGATCCCCGTGTGCCCGTCACCGAGCTCCCCGAGAAACCCCGCGATCACACGCCGCAAGGCTGCGACGGTCAGGCCCTCCTCCGGGACCTGCTCGAGCACGTCCTGCAGCGTTCGCTGGAAGGCGACGCGTCCGCCGAAGCCCGTGTAGGGATCGGGGTGCACCCGCTCGAGCAGATCCCCGATCTGCCGAATATCGGCCCGTGCATCCGGTCCCGATATGTGGTCGGTCGTTTGCGCACTGATTGCCCACACGGGTGTGAGAACGACCGTTGCCGCAATGAGCACGCTGGTCCGGAGTGATCGCGTCATGCCTGGGTTTTCGGATGAGGTGGATTTCGCCCGTCGCGACGACGATCGCGCCGGTCAACGTCACTGCTTCTCGCTGCCGTACTCCAAGACTTGGACATCTGAGCACGCCGATTGGTTGGCCGCCCCCCTTCGTGTCGCGGCTCGGCCATTGACCGCGTCCACCGCGCTTGCCGCGCTCGAGGCGGGCGGTTTCGCGGAGGCATGCTAAACCCATTGGGCTCAGGACCTATGCGAAGAACGGCATAATATAGGACTTTCGCGGGCTTCCGAGCGTAGGCCCGGCATCTTGCCGGACTTCATTTCGGACTTTGCCGGAAGAAACGGCAACGAAACGGCAACGCTGGAGCCAAGCGAGAAACCCACACCGACCGGCGCGCGGTGGGGTCCGGCAGTTCGACCGTGCGTGGCAAGCTCGCCGATCAGGCGAACCGCGATCCGCGATGACAGGCGAACCTCCAACCCAGTGCCAATACGCACATATCTCCCGGTCCACCCGAAACTCATGCAGTCTCCCCGACCCCCGCACTCGAGGGGGGCATTGTCCGACATCAAGCCGCCACCGCGTCGAAGCGCCATGGCCGCCCCCGGCGAGGCGAGGATGCGTTGCCACGAAGAAGAGCAGCGGGGAGCAACGCATTCGCCGCACGGCCTACCTCCAATTCCATACTTTCGAGCGATATCCACCGGAGGCCATCGGTACTAGCCTCCGTGTCCAAGCTCCTTCCAACGCTCGCCCCGGCTTCGCAGTCGCGGTTCCTGCCGGCGCGGCCGGGGGTGGAGCCCGCAACAGGCAGGTGCGCATGGTCAACAAGAAGCACAGCGAGTCGCTGAATACCATCTGGACATACGCGTATCAGATCGTGCCGCCACAACCTGAGGGTGTGCTGGACGCGATCAAGCACCTCCTGGATGCCGAGCACGCGGACGCCGTCCGGGGAGCGCGGACCTGGGCGGGCCGGATGATTCTCGAGCCTCGGGTCACGCACATTCTGGTCGTGAGTGACAGTCCCGAGCAGCGTCACGAGTTCAACGGCAGGCTCGAGGCCGAGTTGAAGAGACTGTCGGTGGGGTTCCTGATGACCGCGCCGATGGCCGTTGGCGACGACCAGGAAGAGTGATATCGCCCTCCCACACGCGCGGCACTCCGGTTCGCGGTACGTCAAAAGCCGTACGTCTCTTTCCATCCCTTCGAGCGATACCTGCCTGTAGCGCTGCCCGTGGAAGCGAATCTCGACGTCGCACCACTGCCGCTCTTTCCGCCTCCGCCCGCAAAACACACCATCGTGATTTCAACGTTGGCGCTGGTGCTGGTCGCGATCATCGTCACGATCCTCGTTGTGAAGTAGGCGGGGCATGAGGGAAGAGTGGTGCGCGGGCCAGGGCCGCTGCTGATCCAGGGTTCCGACTTCGCAGGATGTGCCGTGGAGGGAACATGGAGTGCCACGAAACCGCTTGACAGGTCGCCGGGAGTTGCTCAATCTCTTGCATCATGACCGCGAGAGAGGGTCACGATCGTGGCTAAGAAATCACCGAAAGCGCCATCGCCTGGTGTGGTTTCCGTAGCACTCATCGAAGACAATCGGTTGGTGCGCGAGGGGATCACCGCGCTGCTGAACAACCTCCCGGACTTTCGGGTCGTGGCCAGCGGGGGCGGAGGGATGGACATGGGGCTGCTCCGAGACGTGGCTCCTCAGGTGGTCCTCCTGGATCTCGGCCTGCGGGACGGTGACAGTCTCAAGGTGGCGGAGAAGGTCAAGAAGGAGTTGCCGGAAGCCAAGATCGTCGTGATGGATCTTCTCCCGGTACACGAGGACATCGTGGAGTTCGTCCACGCGGGCGTAGCAGGCTTCATCATGAAGGATGCCTCTCTCGACGACCTGGCGCACACCGTCCGATCGGTGGCAAGCGGAGCCCATGTGCTACCGCCCCAAATGACCGGAACGCTGTTCTCCCAGATCGCGAGGGACGCAGTCGTCAAAGGTCGGCCGCAGGTGCTCGGTTCCGTGCGCATGACGAAGCGTGAACGCGAGGTGATCGGGCTCATCTCGCAAGGGCTGAGCAACAAGGAGATCGCCAGCCGTCTCCATATCGCAACCCACACGGTCAAGAGCCACGTGCGCAACATCATGGAGAAGCTGACACTGCACACGCGGTTGCAGATCGCTGCCTACGCCCACCAAGAAGGCGATTCGGAGCCCTAAATCGGTGGCGAAACCGGGCTAACCTCCCCAACAACCTCCGAGGAACCGTACGCCCCTCCCTCAAACGGCCTAGTTCATTCGACTGACGCCGGAACCGCTCGCTCCCTCATGCGGTCTACGCCGGCATTCATCCCTCTGGTCGATATCTGCCGCGAGCATTCAGCGCTAGTCTGTTCTCATTAACTCAGCAGGAGAGCGCGCATGCACCGTGGCACACCGAACAACATGGAGATGATGGCTGGCGACGCGCAGGAAGGGCCCACGCGGGGACCTCACTCGCCGTCCCCAGCTGCAAGCGAAGCAACGCCGGCCGTTGACGTGGATGTGCAACTGCTGGCCAAGATGGCCGCGATCAGAAGAGTCCTTGGCCATTCCGTGCTCGGCAATTCCGCCTCCAATGACTGACGGTGGTTCTGGTCGCGGACGAGACGGCGCCGCCGCGCGGGTCTCTCCCCCCCAACGGGGCCTCCGCCGGCATTAGTCCCTATTTCATCCCTTTGCCCGATATCTGCCGCGGGCGCACGAGACTAGACTGAGTCATGCATGACGGTATGCGCCAGGTGGCCGGCGTCCGCCGCTATACCCACTCACCATTGCAGGCGACGAAGACCATGAGAACCCGTCTAGTGATTGTAGGTGCCGCCCTATTGGGTTGCTTAGCGGCGAGCGCGAGTCCGGCTGTTGCTCAAAGCGTTGAAGTGGAGATTCAGCAAGTGGGTACCGAGGTGCAGCGCGCGTACTCCGAGTACCTCCATCTGATTTCCCCGAGCCACTACGATGAAGCATCAAGCAAGCTCCGTGAGGCTCGCGCACTGTTCGATCGAGGCGAGCGCCTCACCGACATCCGTGACCGATTGGCTGAGGTGCGAGAGCACCTGCGTGACGCGGAAGAACTGAAGGGAATGGGACAGGTCCTGCTGAAGCAGTCGCTGGAAGCCCGGGCGCTGGCCGCTGAAGCCAATGCGCCAGAATTCGCCAGTGAAGCGTGGGAACAGGCCGAGGAGAAGATTCGCGATGCCGGGCGGGAGGTCGAGGACGGGGACCAGAACGGCGCGCGTGACCGGGCGGCCGAGGCGGAACAGCTGTTTCGCAACGCCGAGTATCAGGCGATTCGCGAGGACTTGATCGGGACTGCACAGAACCTTCGAGAAGCGGCGCTTGCCCACGACGCGGATGACCGGGCCCGCGTGACTCTGGCCAGCGGGGATTCGCTGCTGGCACAGGCCGAAAGCACGTTGGCCGATGACCGGTACCGCCGCGCGGAAGCTGGGCGGCTGGCGCGTGCCGCCGCAACGGCGTTCGAGCGAGCTGCGCGCATTGCGCAACGGGCAGACGTGGTCGACGACGATACGGACAGGGGGATTGAGGCGCTCATGCTGGGGTACGAAGGCCAGCTTGCCGATGTCGGCGAAGCGCTTGGCCTCGATCTCATGTTCGCCGAAGAGACGGATATGGCGGTAGAGCGGATCAACGCGACGATTACGAGCCTTCAGCAAGAACGTCGTGACCTCCGCAGCGAACTGGCGGACACGCGAAACACGTTGGTGGCGGCTCGAAGCCGGGTTGATGCGCTATCGACGCAGCTGGCTGTCCAGCGCGATTCCCTCGGGGCT
>JBDHJO010000281.1:0-2861 GCA_039586875.1 Gemmatimonadota bacterium
CAGTCTCGATCACCGCAGCGCCGTCGCCGATCCACACGCACAGGATGAGTGCATTGGCCGGGCACCGCGAATCCTCGGACACGGCGAGGAAGCGAATCTCGAGATCGGCACCCTCGATCGTGGTCGTCTCGCCGATGCGAAGCGTGAACTCGTCGCCGACACCGGGAAATGTCGCGCGTTCGCTGCCCTGGGGCCCAATGCCGTCGGAGCAGCCGATCAAGAGAGCGAGCGCGAATAGCTTGGCGGAGCGCATGGGACACCTCGAAGTCGAGACCGTTGTCGTCCACCGGTGATACCCGGCCCCTGCGCGATCCGTCACATGATCGGGCGTGACGCTAGTCCCCTACGGGGATCTCGATCGGAATGCGGATCATGGTCGTTCCCCACTGGAACGCCAACGTAGCCAGCGGCCCATCCACTCGTGGAAAGTGGAATGTGAGCGTCTCCATGTGCTGCCCGGACTCGGGAGCCAGATGGAGACGCAAGGCGTCCTCACCCGAGGGATAGGGCTGATGGTACACCTCCCAGGCGTTGCTGAAGATCACCGTCCACGATTCCGGGTCAGGGATCATCCAGATCGAGTAGGTCCCGGCCGGGAGAGGGGTACCATCGACGATGACGTCGGTGCTGAACCGCACGGTGGTGGCGGAGTCGGCACCCGGCGTCCACGGCTCACCCCAGTTCACGATCCCGCCGAAGAGCTCTCGGCCACGCGCGACCGGACGACGATAACGGATCTGGATCTCGGTGTCGCCGAGGCGTTGGGTCACACTGCCGTACTGGCTCCACGGGATCATCTGGGCGTTCGCGGGAGCTGCGACCCCCAACGCGGCGGCGACAAGCGGGATGAACAGACGTCGGTGCATGCTTGGATCTCCCGGTGTCGATTCAGGTTGGTAACGCAACCGCGTGCGCCCGGGTTCCGGCCCACGGATCGCTTTGCCTACCATCTCGGATGGCAGTGCCTCAGCCTCCGCCTCCGAACTTGATCATCGTCATGAACCAGATGGCGTTGATGCTCGAGTGTACGATGATACACGCGATCAGGTTGCCGCGCGTGAGCGCGTAGAGGGTACCGAGCACGAGTCCCCCGATGCCACCCTGGCCCATGGCCGACGCGAAGGCTGCGCCGAGATCCCCGTGTGACGACCAGTTTGGATTGAGGTACGCGTAGGGGAGATGATAGATCCCGAAGAGGACGGCGGAGATCAGCACGCCGGCGATGCGGGATCGGGTCAATACGGTCAGGCGTGTCTGGAGGAATCCGCGGAAGAAGAACTCCTCGGTGAACCCGGCCGTCAGCATCATGGCGAGCAGGGCGACCGGCAATGCGACGAACACGCGTCCCGAGCGCAGGACTTCACGGATCTCCTGAGCGTGCTCCGAGCCACCCATGGCCTGCATCACGCTGAACGCCACCCCGAGCAGCACGGCCCACCCGACGCCGCGCGTCAGGTTGCCCCGCCGGAGTCCAAGTGAGCCGAGCATCTGGGTGAAGCGTCGGGCGTCCGGGGAGCGCACGATCCACGTGAGGCCCAGTGGCAGGGCGACCAGCGTCACCCAGTGCAGAAGCTCGGATTCCAGGGTAACGGTGAGGTATGCCAGATAGAGTATGAAGTAGAGGGGCGCGATCCACGCCTCTCGACGCGTCACATCCGGTGGGGGGAATGCCGGCTTCGGGGTCACATCGCCTCCAGGGTTGCGTTCATTACGGGCCGTGGTGGCCGGGAGTGTCAACGGAGGCATAAGTTGGAAACATCGTCACGGGGCGTGGCGTACGGATGACAGTCACCTGAACCAGCTGCCGAATACGCGTCATGTCGAATCCGACTCCCGAGTTCCTCCTGCTCCAGAGCGCCGTGGCCGGTCGCTATTCGCTCGACCGGGAACTCGGCCGTGGCGGCATGGGGGTCGTCTTCCTCGCGCGCGATGTGGCGTTGGACCGACCGGTCGCCCTCAAACTGCTGCCGCCGGCCCTCGCCGCGGAAGCGGAGGTGCGGCGGCGTTTCCTGCGTGAAGCGCGCACGGCGGCCGGGCTCTCGCACCCGCACATCGTGCCGATCCACGCGGTGGAGGAACGCGACGACCTCGTGTTCTTCGTCATGGCGTTCGTCGACGGCGAGACGCTTGGGAGTCGGGTCCGGCGCCTCGGGCCGCTTCCGGCCCACGAGATGATGCGGATCACACAGGAGGTCGCGTGGGCGCTCGAGCACGCCCACCAGAGGGGAGTGGTCCACCGCGACATCAAGCCCGACAACATCCTGCTGGAGCGTGAGAGCGGGCGGGCGATGGTGATGGATTTCGGCATTGCGCAGGTTGTCGAGACGGCCGACACGCCTCGATCGGGCGCGATTCGTGGCACGCCGCAGTACATGAGTCCGGAACAGGTCATGGGCGGCGACGTCCAGGCCCGCAGCGATCTGTATTCGCTCGGGGTGACCGTGTTCTTCGCAGTGACCGGCAGACTGCCGTTCGAGTCGAACTCGGTCGCGGGGTTCCTGAGCAAGCACGCCGAGGCGCCCGCGCCGTCGCTGGCGTTGCATGCACCGAGGCTGCCACCGCGGTTCGCCGCGCTCATCGATCAGTGCCTGCAAAAGGACCCATCTGTGCGACCGGATTCTGCGGAAGCGCTCGCGCACGCGGTCGGTGCAATCCGCGGAGCCGTCGTGAAGGTGCCGGTGCCCCTGACGCGGTTTCAGCAGGAGGCGCACATCGTTGGGGGCGATCTCGCAAGCTATGCGGGCGGCGTGCTGGCCAGCACGGTCCTGTTCGAGACGCTCCGCGCTATTGAAGGTGACTGGTTCGGCATTCTCGTGGGGCTCGAGATGGTCTTCATCACGGTCTTCCTCGGCCTTGGGGTC
>JBDHJO010000282.1:0-2858 GCA_039586875.1 Gemmatimonadota bacterium
CCAAAGTCCGGTGCGTCGGATGTCACGACAGCCCCGGCGCCGATGAACGCATACTCCCCAATAGTGACGCCACACACGATCGTCGCATTCGCGCCGATGGACGCCCCACGTCGTACGAGCGTTCGGACGTATTCGTTCTTGCGCGAAACGTGTGACCGCGGATTCGTCACGTTGGTGAACACGCAGGACGGTCCGCAGAAGACATCGTCCTCGAGTACGACCCCTTCGTACACCGACACGTTGTTCTGGATCTTCACATTGTTGCCGATGGTCGTCCCCGGCATCACCACGACGTTCTGGCCGAGGTTGCACCGCTCGCCAATCACAGCCCCACCCATGATGTGGCAGAAGTGCCAAATCTTCGTTCCGGCTCCGACCTGGGCACCTTCATCGACATACGAACTCTCATGCACGAAGTGATCCGCCATAGTCTCCGGTTCCTCTGATCTCGTTCAGTCCCTCCGAGTGCCCGAGTGCTACGTTCCGATGACTTGGACCTCGAGCGCAAGTTCCACTCCATACCCCACCAACACCCGCTCGCGAATCTCGTCGATCAGCCGCATCACGTCGGCTGCAGACGCAGTACCCGTGTTGACGATGTAGTTCGCGTGCAGTTCCGAAACCTGTGCTCCCCCGATTCGCCGTCCCTTGAGTCCTGCCGCGTCGATGAGCTGACCCGCAGTCTTCGGACCGTCATCTGGAAGGCCCGAGGTACTCGGGTTGCGGAATACGGAACCGCAACACGGCTCGTTGAACGGCGTGCCCGCCTTGCGCCAGGCAAGGTGCCGTTGAACGTCACGCTGCAACACCTGAGGATCCTGCGGCTCGAGGCGCACGACGGCACCCAACACGATTGCACTGCCCAGCCCGCTCGAACGGTACTGCCACGGTACGGCGTGTCCCAACCGGACGTCTGTCCTGCCGGAGGCATCGACGAGGTCCACCGATTCGACGACGGATGCAAAGTCCTGGCCGTGAGCCCCGGCATTCATGTATACCCCACCCCCGACCGTGCCCGGCACGCCAACCAGTCGATGGACGCCTGCCAACCCTGCTTTCGCCGACCGGCGCGCCAACAGCGGTGTCGGCAAGCCGGCCCCCACCCGCCAGACCGCGGGGTCACCGTCGATCTCTTGATCGACATCATCCAACCCCTTGCCGAGCCGAAGCACCAGTCCGTCGAACCCCTGGTCAGAAACGAGGACGTTGGACCCGAGCCCCAACGCCAACCAGGGGAGGCCGTGTTCGGCAGCGAACGTGAGCGCGGCGACCACGTCGTCCGGCGACTCCGGGAGGAGGAGCGCGGATGCCGGCCCACCGATTCGATAGGTGGTGTACGGAGCGAGCGGCTCATTCTGCAGTACCGTTCCCCGAACCCGCAGCTCGAGTTCACGTATCAGATTCCCTGTCACTGCCGCCACGCCTACGCTACCCCTGCTCTTCAACGGCGCGAGCGACCTCGTACCACTCCTGGAGGCATCGCACGTCGCCCCGACGGCTCCGCAACGCCAACACCGCGTCGCACGCAGCACTCGCAGCGGACATCGTCGTCATGTAGGGAACCTCGTGCACCAGCGCCGAACGCCGGATGACGTAATCATCACGCTGGGTCAGCTTGCCGAGCGGGGTGTTGATCAGCAGCTGGACGCCGCCCGAGACCAGGAGATCGACCACGTTGGGACGCCCCTCGTACACCTTCGCCACCAGATCGACCGGGATGCCGCGGCGACGAAGATACGCCCGCGTCCCCTCCGTCGCGACGATTCGGAAGCCCATCTCGTGGAAGCGTCGGATGATTGGCAGAACCGTCGGCTTGTCGTTGTCGTTGACGGTGACGAAGATCGTGCCCTCGAGCGGCAGCGCATCGCCGGCTGCGACCTGTGCCTTGGCGAACGCCATGCCAAAGCTGTCGGACACCCCCATGACTTCCCCCGTCGATCGCATCTCCGGCCCCAACAACACGTCGACGTTCGGGAACTTCGAGAACGGGAACACCGCTTCCTTAACAGCCACGTAGGGCATCGCAGGCTCATGGCGCAAACCGAGCGCCTCGAGACTCTGCCCAGTCATGACCCCGGCTGCGAGCTTGGCAAGTGGAACCCCCGTCGCCTTGCTCACGAACGGCAGCGTCCGCGAAGCCCTCGGGTTCACCTCGAGCACGTAGACCACATCATCCTTCACGGCGTACTGCACGTTCAGCACCCCCACCACACCGAGCGCCGATGCGAACGCTTTCGTGTGCGCCCGCATCGTCTCGACCGCACGCTCCTCCAAGAGGTACGGTGGCATGACACAGGCCGAATCGCCGGAGTGCACGCCTGCGTCCTCGATGTGTTGCATGACACCGCCGACCACACACTCCGTGCCGTCGGCGATGGCATCCACATCGGCTTCGAATGCATCTTCCAGGAACCGATCGATCAGCACCGGGTGTGCCGGCGACACCTGGACGGCGCGCTCGAAGTACCCGCGTAACGCAGCCTCGTCGTAGACGATTTCCATCGCCCGGCCACCCAACACGTAGGATGGACGGACGAGCACCGGATACCCAACGCTCGATGCCACCGCAACTGCCTGATCGACCGTCGTCGCCGTGCCGTTCGGGGGCTGCTGCACACCAAGCGTGCGGGTCAGCTCATCGAACCGCTTGCGGTCCTCGGCGAGATCGATCGCCTCCGGGCTCGTGCCAAGAATCGGCACACCCGCCGCCTCCAATCCCTTGGCCAGCTTGAGCGGCGTCTGCCCGCCGAGCTGCACCACAACACCTTTCGGCTGCTCGAGTGAGATGATCTCGAGCGTGTCCTCGAGCGTGAGCGGCTCGAAGTAAAGCTTGTCGGAGATATCGAAATCGGTAGAGA
>JBDHJO010000283.1:0-2820 GCA_039586875.1 Gemmatimonadota bacterium
GTTCAAGGATCACGTCGTAGGGACCAGGGCACACCGCCGGGTCGAAGCGGTCCCCGACCTCCCACTGAATGCTCCCCTCCGCCCCGCTCCGGTCCCCGAGGCTGAAATGCATGAGCAGCCTACCCCGGTCGGGTTGCTGCACGTGTTGCATGATGGCTATCGCGTGCGATGAGATATCGACGGCCGTGACCTCAAACCCCGCTGCAGCGAGCGCAAGGGGCTCCATCGAGACTCCGCAACCCGCACAGAGGATCCTGCGCAGGCCGTTCCTATCCATGACCCGGGCCAATGCGTCGTCTTCACAGAAAATGTCCGCGAACCCCAACGCTTGGTGGGCAAGGTGAGCGTCCCAGTAGCAATCCCACCCCGTTGCGGAGCCCGGATCCTCAGGCGGATGCATCCACGAGAACTCGTCCTCGTCGGCGGACCCTCGGTCCGATCCGACAAGACGCTTGAGGAATCGAAGCATGACCCAAAGTGCAGTCGTTGGAGGCGCGTCACAAAGGGAGTGGCGGACTCGGTATTGCCGATGCGCCCGGGGCGCTGCGCCCGCACGGACACGGCACTCGCGTTCGCTTCCGGCGCACCGTACAATGGACGCATGTCTTGGCGTCGTGCGTCGCGTCTTCCGCTCGCGGCTCTCCTGGCCGCGGCGTCTGCGTGTTTCCTCGCGCCCGACGGCGACGTTCTCTGGTTGGATGTCGATGTCGCCGACTACGATGTACTCCCTGTGCTTCGGACAGACGCCCCCCACCCGTATTGGGATGCTTTCGTGGCGTCGGACGAGTACAGCTACTCAGAAATGGCCGTGGACGATCGCATCATCGCTGCGCACGGCACCATCTGTACCGCAGGTCCGTGCGCCGAGGACTACGCGACCTACCGCGTGAGGCAGAACGCGATGTGGATGCTCTGTCCGCCGGCAGGCTGCTGGCTCTACATGGCCCGCGTGCGGGACGATACCCTGTTCGTGGCTATCCGGGACCGCGACTGGGTGACGCTGTTTGCCCCCTACGATTCGAGAGAACGGGCCGCAGCGCTGATCCGGCTGCGTGGATACCATTGGCGTGCGGACGACGCGACGACCGGGCTCATCCACGATCGCGCAGGCGGATACGATTTCATCGTGCTCCGGGGCAACACGTGTGGCGGCGATGTGCGACGCTACCAGGTGACGCTCAGCACATCCGGCGTTCTGGACACGCTCCGCTCACAACTCTACGAGAAAGGCAATCCTAACTGTGCGAGCTGAGGGTGGCCGCGAGTCCGCCTCCGGCGTGATGGCGACAACACATTGGCCTTGAGGGTATGTCGCCGGAGGCGCGCTCAGCGGCTCGTGACCCAAGCCTGCCACGCCGCCAGGAACTCCTCCTCGTCCGCCATGTTCAGGAGTCCGAGGAACGCATCCTGCGACGTGATCTCGAGCGCGGCGATCAGCGTGTCGCGGCCCCAGCGCTGGTCCACGAAGGCCGCCAGCGATCCCGCTACCCCGTAGCGATACGCACCGGACCAGGCATCGGCCAGGCGGTTGGGGCCGGCGCGGGCCGCCAGGGCTTCTTCCGCCCGCCCGGCGTGCGAGGTCTCGAGCTGGCCGGACACGTAGGTGGCGAGACCCTCGACGAACCAGCCGACGTCCTCCAACAGCCCCACGTCGTCGGACGGATTGACCTGGCCGTGATACACGTGCACGGCCTCGTGCGTTACGAGGAGCCGTCGGTGCGTCGCATCATCCGCGTCGTGCTCGCAGGCCTCCGAATCCCACACGGCGGGAGATAGCAGGTACAGGTGATGGTCATCGGCCGCGCCCACCATCCAGCACGCGGTCTGGGGAATGCCCCAAGCCTCACGTAACGCTGCGTCGAATCCGGCGCGACCCGGGAAGACCTGTGTGGACACGGTGTCGGGAAACGGACCCAACATCTTCGAGATCCGAGCTTCGGCCCAGGCGAGATCGGCCTGCAGATCCGCGACGACCTGGTCGGGGACTCCCTCCGCGTGCACGCGAAACGTCTCCGATGCACGCTGTGCCTGCGCCGAAGGGGACAGGGCGGATACCGCGAGTGCCATGATGCCCGAGGCAGCAAGTAGTGGCCGCCTTGCCCGGATCCGGTGCACGGGATGTCCGCCGATCGATTGCGTGAGCGTATCCATAGGGGCAAGGTGGGGATTGGCCGCGGGGGCCGCAAGCGGGCGCACGGTCACTGTACCCTGCACGGTGAGTCCTCCCTCCCCCCGGGCACCGCACGGCACCCGGGATGAGTCGTTGAAGTGTGAGTGTGCACGGTCCGGGTTCCGACGCTGAAGCGTCGGCTCGGCGCTCCGCGACGCGTCATGAATGACGCTTCGATTCCTTTTGCCCTTCAGGGCATGTCGCCGAAGGCGCCGAGCGGCGGCTTGAGCCGCCGAATCCCGCGACTGGCGAGCGCCACCGACTCTCCACAGGCGTTGTTATGGTAGATTGGCGGGACCGCAACCGAACCTACCCCTCGGGCAAGTTCACAACGCGAGGATCGAACCAATGAAATCCCCGATTCTACTACTTGCCGTGGCTACGACCGTCATAGCTCCCCTCTGTTCTGCGCAAGACTTCGTGACGGTCGACGGCAATGCGATCCATTACGAGATCAAGGGCTCCGGCGAACCGTGGATAGTCTTGGTGACCGGTAACGGGTTGGCGCTGAATAGCCTCGATCCCATCTTCGATGATCTCAGCAAGACGACGACGGTCTTGAGGTATTCTCGAGCGGGGCTCGGCAAAAGCGCATTCGACAACAAGCGGAAGGATTTTGGTGCCCGGGTGCATGAACTGCAGCTCTTGGT
>JBDHJO010000080.1:0-11845 GCA_039586875.1 Gemmatimonadota bacterium
GCCGGGGAGACCAAGCAGTTTACGGTGGCGACGCTGGACGATGCGCTGGTGGAGGTGCCCGAGACGTTTACGGTGAGTCTCACGAGCTCCACGGCGCTGGTGGATGACAGCGACACGGCCATCGGCACGATCACTGACAACGACGTGTCAAGCGCAGCGTTCGTAGGCGATGCGCAGAACGGGCTCGTCAACTACTCGACCAACGTCCAGCCTGCCGTGCGCCTGACGGATGGGAACAACCAACCGATCGTGGGTGCGAGCGTGACCTTCGCGATCGGGAGTGGCGGCGGCAGCGTCAGTGACTCCGTCAAGATCACGGACGCCAATGGCGTTGCCCAAGTTGGATTGTGGACGCTGGGATCGACACCGGCCACCAACACCCTGACCGCCAACGTGACGGAGTCAGGACTCAGCGGCAGCCAAGTGACATTCACCGCAACTGGGCAGGCGGCGGCATACGATATCGCGTTTCAGAACATCGGACCAGCCTTGTCGGCCGGAGCACAACTTGCGTTTGATTCGGCTGAGGCGAAGTGGGAGCGCACCATTTATCAGGACGTGCCCAACATTGCCAGCCTGACCATTAATCCCGGTCAATGCGGCAATTCGGCCACGATCGGACCGGTGGCAGTGGATGATGTCCTGATTCTGATCGAGGTGGACTCGATCGACGGACCCGGATCCATTCTGGGACAGGCGGGTCCCTGTTTCGTTCGGACAGTCGGGCGGCTGACCGTCGCGGGCATCATGACCTTCGACTCGGCCGATGCCGGGGGACTCATCAGTGCCGGTGACTTCGACGAGGTCGTCCTTCACGAGATGGGCCATGTGCTGGGCGTCGGATCGCTGTGGGACGAGACCGCGTTCCAATGCTTGCAGAATCCCGCCAACGGTGTTGGCCCCACAGAGGATACGTACTACAGTTGCGTCGATGGGCGCGCTGCGTTCGACTCGATCGGCGGAACGGCGTATAGTGGCGGCAACAAGGTCCCCGTCGAGAACACCGGCGGGCCAGGTACGCGGAACTCCCACTGGCGCGAATCGGTCCTGACGAACGAGTTGATGACCGGGTACCTCGACGGGGGTGGCTCGAACCCGCTCAGCATCCTGACCGTCGCCTCGCTGGGAGACCTGGGATACGGCGTGAACTTTGCGGCATCCGAGACGTACAGCCAGGCGTTCTCCGCACCCCCCGGTGAACCGGCAACACCCATCGATCTCGGCAACGATCGGTGGACCGGTCCGGTCTTCGAGGTTGATCCGAGTGGCACCGTGAGAGGAGGCCCCGTCGGCGGGTAACAGGATGACCCGAGACGGCCGCGCCAGGCCAGCCCGCTTGACTCCGCTCGCGGGCATTCGGTAACGTATTGCTAGACTTATGGTTAGAGAGGTTTAGGTAGAACTTCACATGATCTGTCCGCACTGCTCGATCGGCGATATCCCACCGGACACCCACGAGTGCCCGCTGTGTGGCTTCTCGCCGTCGAGCAACGTGCTCGTCGAACACGCGGCAGCCGACGAGGCGCGCCAGGCGGTACAGCAGGCACTGGGCGATCGGTTCCGCATCGAACAGACCCTCAAGCTGGGTGTCCGTTCGTTCGTGTATCGGGCGACGGATCTCCACCACGAACGCATCGTCGCGCTCAAGGTGATACCGGTTCCGCAGCTCGTGGATCACGAGCTCGCGAAGCGGTTCGAACGGCAGGTCGAGCTCGCCGCCGGCCTCAAACATTCGCACATCATCCCCGTGTATCTCTGGGGAGCGACGCGGACGTTCCTGTGGTACGCGCTCGAAGTCGTGCCGGACGAATCGCTCGATGAAGCGCTGCGTGCATCCGGGCCCATGCCGTTCGATCGCGTGCTGCGAATCGCCGAGCAGATCGGCAGTGCACTCGACTACGGACACCGGAACGGCGTGATGCACGGCAACCTCAAGCCGTCGAACGTCTTCCTGAACGCGGCTGGGTGGGTCCGTGTCAGCGACTTCGCCATCCTCGAGGCGTTTGGGCGTCCGCGTGGCACGCGGGCGGCGGGACCCATCCTCCAGGTGCCGGAGTACATGGCGCCGGAGCAGTTCTACGCACGTTCGGTCGGTGCGAGTGCAGATCAGTACGCCCTGGCGGTCATCACGTATCAGTGCCTGACGGGTACGGTGCCGTTCGTTGGTGACTCGTTCGACGAAGTCGCTCGCCAACATGCGGATGTGCAGCCGCCCCGGCTTTCGGGGATCCGGCGCGACATACCGGTGACAGCCATGGAGGCGGTGACCCGGGCGCTGAGCAAGGTGCCCACTGGTCGGTTCCAGACGGTCCTGGACTTCACGGCGGCCCTGAGCGGCGCCCGGCGACATTCGGCGGCGACGACGGTTCCCGGGGCGGCGCGACGCCCGTCCCGCTCCTCGGGCTCGCAGACTGCCAGTACCCCCGTGCTGGTCATGGACGCAGAACGCCGGCTCTTCTCACCTCGGCGCGTCGCCGGCGCAACCGCGGCCGTGCTGGTGCTTGCGCTCGGTGCCGTGGCGTTGTGGCAACCCGCAGTCGTGCAGCGCACGATCGATGCAGTCCGGGGGATCGCAGGAACGGAGGCTCCATCGAGTGCCCCGGAGCCACGGTGGGATGTGCTCGACCCGCTTCCCGGGCAGGACCGTGTGAGTGAGGCCGGCGACGATTCGCTTTCGGCTGCGGTCGACGCGGCGCCCGAGCCGGCTGCCGCCGCCCCGGAGGCAACGCAACCGACCCCGCCACGACCGGTCACGCCGGGCACGCTCACCATTGCGTCGCGTCCCTGGGGCCGTCTCTCGATCGATGGGGAGCCCATGGGGAATACTCCCAAACCGGCGATCGAGCTGCGCCCGGGGCGATACACGGTCCGGGTCGAGCGGGATGGGTACACCCCGTTTGAGCAGGTGGTTCGGATTCGGTCGGGCCAGACACTGCGCCTCACGGACATCACCCTCGAGCCTCTGAACTGATGCGTCTTCTCGCCGGCCTCGTCTGTTTCGGCTTGGCCGGTCTGAGTGCGGCTCCCCTGGTAGCGCAGTCTGCTTCGGAATTGGCCGAGCAGGGGGTGGAAGCCTACGACGTACTCGATCTGGATGTCGCTGCCGGCTTCCTGCGGCGCGCGTTGAACTCAGAATCGCCCGACACGCTGACCCACGACGATCGGATTCGTGCCCTGACGTATCTCGGGGCCACCGAGGTCTTCCGCGAGAATCCCGACTCCGCGCAGGCCGCATTCCGGCGGATTGTCCGCCACGATCCCCGCCACGTGATCGACGACGTGGTCTTCCCGCCCGAAGTGACCTCGGTGTTCTTCCTTGTGCGCCGTGACACGAAGGTCGTGGCTGTCGAGCTGCCGGAGGCCACCCGCATTGAGGCGGGGTCGGGTACCTACGCGGGGCAGTTGTTCGCCAGTTCCTTTCACCGAGTCACGGTGAACCTCGACCGGCCCGACGGAACACAGGTGCGGCGGCTCTACCAAGGCGTGATCGGGGACAGTCTCGAGATTCAGTGGAACGGTCTCGATGCGGAGGGAGAACCCGTGACGCAAGGACGGTATCTCCTCACCGTGGAATCGGCCACACCCGAAGGCATGACGGCTCGGGTCCTGCGCGTGCCACTCGATATCGCGGTCGAGGTACCGGACACGCTCCCGCACCCTCAGCCGCCGGCCGACTCGTTGTTCCTGCCGGAGACCATCGAGGGCCAGTCGGGCACGCGCTCGTTGATCGCCGGTCTCGTCGCCGGCGTGGGTGTCGCGGTGTTGCCGTCCGCAATCGCGCCTGACGCCTCTCCGTCGCCGGCGCGGTTCGCCGTTGGCGGCGCCATTACGGTTGCCGGCGTCATCGGGTTCCTCAAGGGACGCCCCGGGCGCGGCATCCCGGACAACGTCCAGGCCAACGCGGCACTTCGATCCGAGTGGCAGACACGTTTGGACGATGTGAGGCGGCAGAACCAGGCCCGCCTGCTCGAGGTGACGCTGACGATCGTTGCCGGGCGCCCATCCGTGGTCGATGCGGAGGGACCATGAGCCGTCGACGGACGCTCGGCTTCGTTGCGCTGCTGCTCATTCCGGCAAGCTTGCAGGCCCAGTCAGGCCTCCGCGGCAGCATCAGCGGGTTTCTGGGCCTTCCCACTGTCGAGCGTCAGAGCGCGGATACGGCGAGCGGAAGCGGGACGTTGGTCGGCATCGAGGGGGTGATTGGCCTCGGTCCGTTCGAGCTCGCCGGCCGGTACGCGCAGGGCTCGGTGAGCGGGGACGTGGTCGAGGATCAGCGCGATCTCGTGGAGGGTGAGATCGTGTTGCGAGGCCGACCCCTACCGTACCTGTGGATCGGGATCGGGCCGTACGCGCGAAGCTACGTGTTCGAAACCCTCGGGACCGAGCGCTGGCTCACGTGGGAAGCGCGGCTCGGCTTCGAGAGCGCGCTCGGGAGCGACATGCTCAGAGCCCACCTCGATGTCGCCTACGCGCTCGGCGGGAGTGCGGACCCAGGCGGCTCCCTGCAGGGCGCACGGCGGGTCGAAGGGGGGATCGGTGTTCGGCTGCCCCGGACCCCGATCGAGCTTGGCGCTGCATACCGGATCGAGCAGGCGGACATCGAGAACCAGCTCGCGACGGACATCATGGAGCAGTTGGTGTTTCGGGTGACGGTCCGACTGTAGGTCACGCTACCCGGCAAAGACGCTCCGCACTACGAACCCGAGGTTTGCCGGGCGCTCCGCCAGGCGCCGCATATACCACGGGAACCACTCTGAACCGTAGCTGATGAGCACGCGCACGCTGTGACCGGCGGCTGCCAGGCGTGCTTGATCGGCGCGTCGGATACCGTAGAGCATCTGAATTTCGTACCCGCCCTTCGCGATGCCCGCGCCGTCGGCATAGTCGTTCAACCGGGCGATGACCTGCGCATCGTGCGTCCCCAACCCGACTCGCACCCCGCGCTTGCGCGCGTCCTCGCTGAGCATACGCTTCCCGAGTCGCACGAAGGCTTCGTCGACGTCTGCCTTGCGAGGGAATGCGACATCGGGCGGCTCGGCGTATGCTCCCTTTACCAATCGGATGGCCGCCCCGAGCTCGATGAGGGCTTCGAGGTCATCCGCCGTCCGATAGAGATACGATTGGACGCACACGCCGACGCATGCGTGCTCTCCACGCGCCGCGGCGTGCAGTTCCAGGGTGACGTCGACGTAGGGAGAACTCTCCATGTCGATCCAGAGGTGATTGCCGGTTGCTTCGGCGTGGGTTGCCAAAGCCCGGAGCTGGGCGAGGCACACATCGCGACTCACATCCAGACCGAGGTGCGTGGGCTTGATCGAGATCTCGGCCGCAAGACCCGCTCGAGCGATCCGCTCCATCACCGACTGGTAATGCGCCGTGACCTCCTCAGCCGCTCCCTGCGTCGTGATCGCTTCACCCAACTTCGTCAAGACGGTGGTCATGCCCTGCGCCGCGATTCCCTCCGCGGCGCCCAGGGCTGCGTCGGCTGTTTCACCGGGCATGAAGCGCCGCACCGCGCGCTGCGCGAACCGCCGCTTGGCAACCCGTTCAGCCAACCATCGACTCTCCGATCCCCTGAGCAGCACAGAACGCAGAATGGGCATGTCGTCCTTGGGCACGTCGTTGATCGCGATGACGGTGACGGCAGGTTGCCGGGGTTCATCGCACCTCCTATGGTAACGGGTGCGGGCAGGCCCGAGAAAGTGGACGGATACAGTGGTGAGGCATTGAGCATGCGAATCATCGTGGCAGTGACGGTCGGACTCCTCGTGATGGTGCCCGGGCTCCACGCCCAGGGAGATCGCTACGTGGGGTACTGGGGCAACCTCGGACTCGGGGGCGGCGTGCGGATCGCCTCGAGCAACGGCAGCACCGAGACCACCGGCGGGGGAGCCGGGCTCGTACGCATGGGTGGCAAGATCAACGACTACGTCCTGCTCGGCGCGGAAGTGTCGGGGTGGGGTTGGGAGGAGGACGGCGTGTTTGTCGTCCGAGGCAATTGGACGGCCACCGGCGTGTTCTTCCCATCGGCGGACCTCGGATTGCTCCTGAAGGTCGGGGTGGGGGGCGCCACGGCGAGGGCGGTGGAGACCCAGACCGTTGGGACCGGGAGGAGTATCACCAAGCTGGGGTTCGGAGCGACGGCCGGGGTGGCATACGACATCCCGTTCGGACCGACGATCTCGCTGACGCCCGGTATCGATTTCCTCTATCAGTTCATCGACGATCCGGACGTGCGCAAGGCGGGTCTGCTACTGTTTACGATCGGCGTGACGTGGCACTGAGTAGCTGGATCAACCCGCTGAATGGAAGACGGCGGTCAGATGATCTGACCGCCGTCTTCGCAGTGACGCCGTTGTGCACGGAGAGGGTGGGATTCGAACCCACGAGACCCTTGCGAGCCCACCGGTTTTCGAGACCGGCTCCTTCAACCACTCGGACACCTCTCCCTGTGGCCCGTGCATAATAGACGGCCCCGGCTGTAGTTTCCACCCCGTCGACCCACCACATTGTGACTGCGGGGGAGCCCGCGAGAGGCGAACATGGGCCGCGTTCTCATCGCTGCCGAACTCAGGGAATTACTGCCGCCCGACCCGGTGCCCGGGTACCCGATCGAGTGGGTCCCCACCGCGGCACCGACGCCAGAGGGTTCCCACGTCGCCGCGGTCCCGCTGCTCACGCGTCGGTTTGGCGATGCGCAGTTCGCCGCCCTTCCGGACCTCCGGATCGTGGCCAACTGCGCGGTTGGATACGACAACATCGATCTCGAGGCCGCAGGCCGGCATGGGGTGGTGATCACCAACACGCCCGACGTGCTCACCGATGCCACCGCGGATCTCGCCTGGTTCCTGATCCTGGCGGTGGCGCGGCGGACCAAGGAAGGTGAGGCACTCATTCGAGATGGTGGGTGGACGGGTTGGCACCCGCAACAACTGCTTGGGCTCGAACTACGGGGGGCGACGCTCGGCATCGTCGGTGCGGGTCGGATTGGCCAGGCGGTTGGACGCCGGGCCGTGGCATTCGGGATGCGACTCGTGTATCACGACCGCAACCCGCGACCCGCGTTCGAACGCGACACACGAGCCACGTGTGTCGAGCTGCACGACCTGCTCGCGCAGGCGGACGTGGTGACCCTGCACGTCCCATCGACGGAGGAGACGCGCGGGATGGTCGATACCGGATGGTGCCGGCGGATGCGCCCCGGTGCGCTCCTCATCAACACTGCGCGGGGAGATCTCGTGGACGAGGCCGCCCTGCTCGACGCCCTCCGCAGGGGGCAGGTCGGCGGTGCAGGCCTGGATGTGTTTGCCCGCGAACCCGCGGTGCCGCCGGAGCTCGCATCGCATCCGCGGGTGGTCGCCCTCCCACACCTCGGCAGCGCGACGGTCGCCACGCGGAAGGCAATGGCCGGGCTCGCTGTCGACAACGTCCGTGCGGTTCTGGCGGGTCGTCCCCCAATCACTCCCGTTCTCCCCGGATCATGACAGTAGCCGCCGCGTTGACGCTCTCTCGCCGTCCGTCTAACTTGCGCCAGCCATGACCCCCAGCGAACGCAAGATTCTGCTCGATGACGCCGGCGTGCGTGACGCGCTCGAGCGCATCACCGACCGGATCGTCGAGTTCGCCGGTGGCACCGACGACCTCGTGCTCATCGGTATCCAGCGGCGTGGTGCCGACCTTGCCCAACGCATAGCGGCCATGATCGCTGACCGAGGGGGAAGCGTGGTGCCGCTCGGCGTCATGGACATCACCCTCTACCGCGACGATCTGCAAACCGTCGGGCCGCGTCCGGTGATCGGCGAGACGCATCTGCCGCCCGATCTCGACGGCAAGTGGGTGATGATCGTGGACGACGTCCTCTACACGGGACGCACGATCCGGGCTGCGATGGACCAGCTGGCCGATTTCGGCCGGCCGGCGCGCATCGGCCTCACGGTTCTGGTAGACCGTGGTGGGCGCG
The DNA here is from genome assembly GCA_039586875.1 of Gemmatimonadota bacterium. Taxonomy (GTDB): domain Bacteria; phylum Gemmatimonadota; class Gemmatimonadetes; order Gemmatimonadales; family GWC2-71-9; genus JAOTVV01. The sequence continues at coordinate 7,961 of JBDHJO010000080.1, forward strand.
AACTGCCGATCCAAGCCGACATCACGGGTATGACCGTGGACGCACGCAGGAAGGACCGCGTCGACGTCCTGGTCGCCGAACTCGATGGGCACGACGCCGTGGAACTGGTGGAGAGGGAGGACGAGTGACGGCACCATCCCTGGGGAAGGACTTGCTCGGGCTCGAACCGCTGAGCCGGGAACAGATCGAACTCATTCTCTCGACTGCAGAGCCGTTCAAGGAGGTCAGCGAACGGCTCATTAAGAAGGTGCCGGCACTGCGCGGCAAGACGATCGTCAACCTCTTCCTCGAGGCGTCCACGCGCACGCGCACGTCATTCGAGTTTGCCGAGAAGCGCCTGTCGGCCGACACCGTGAATATCGCCGCCCAGGGATCGGCGGTGCAGAAGGGTGAGAACCTCGTCGACACCGCCAGGAACCTCGAGGCGATGCGGATCGACATGGTCGTCATCCGGCACCCGTCGTCGGGCGCGGCGAAGTTCCTCGCCGAGCGCATCCGCTCGAATGTGATCAACGGCGGCGACGGGACACACGAGCACCCCACGCAGGCACTCCTCGACATGTTGACGATCCGCGACCGGCTCGGGCGGATCGAAGGACTCAAGGTGTGCATCTGCGGGGACGTCACGCACAGCCGTGTGGCGCGCAGCAACATCTGGGGCCTCACCAAGCTCGGGGCGCAGGTGGCGGTCTGCGGCCCCCAGAGCTTGCTTCCCGGGCCGATCGAGAACCTCGGGGTCACGGTGTTCCGGCGCATCGAGGACGCCATCGAGTGGGCCGACGTGCTGAACGTGCTTCGGCTGCAACTCGAGCGTATGCAGGCCGGGTACATCCCGTCTCTCCGCGAGTACTATCGCGTGTTCGGGGTCACGCAGGAGCGCCTCGAACGTGCCCCGCGGGACATCCTGATCCTGCATCCGGGACCGATGAACAGGGGGGTCGAGATCGATAGCCGCGTGGCGGACGGTCCTCAGAGCGTGATCCTGAATCAGGTGACGAACGGCGTGGCCGTGCGCATGGCCGTGCTCTACCTGCTGGCGGGTGGGCGCCCGGAACTGGCCGAAGCAGCCAAAAAGGGCTCGGAGCGAGGGGGCGGGGAATGAAGCCCATCGTGGTGCAGGGCGGGCGGGTGATCGACCCCTCCCGCAATCTCGACGAGATAGCGGATGTCATCATTGCCGATGGCCGCATTGAGGCCGTGGGAACCGGCCTGGGCACTCCCGAGGGCGCCGAGGTCGTCGACGCGACGGGGAAGGTGGTGGCGCCGGGTTTGGTGGACGTGCATGTCCACCTTCGCGAGCCCGGACGGGAGGACGCAGAGACGGTTGCGACCGGTGCCCGCGCCGCCGCAGCAGGTGGGTTCACCAGCGTCTGTGCGATGCCGAACACGGATCCGGTGACCGACAACCAGGCGGCCGTCGGGTTCATCGTGAAGCAATCGATGGCTGCCAGGGCCGCGCGTGTCTATCCGATTGGCGCGATCACGGTCGGGCAGCAGGGTGAGCAGCTGGCCGAATTCGGCGAAATGGTTGGTGCGGGGGCCGTGGCCGTGAGCGACGACGGACACCCCGTGGTCTCCAGCCACATGATGCGAACCGCGCTGGAGTACTCACGGTCCTTCGGGATTCCCGTCGCCGAACACTGCGAGGATCCATCGCTGGCGAAGCATGGCGTCATGCACGCCGGACTTGTGGCGACGCGCATGGGACTCCGTGGCATCCCGTCGGCCGCCGAAGAGATCATGGTGATCCGCAACATCCTCCTGGCGGAGCTCACCGGCGGCCACGTCCACCTCTGCCACATCTCGACCCGGGGGTCGGTCGATCTGATTCGGTGGGGCAAGGACCGCGGCATCTCCGTCACTGCCGAAGCCACACCGCACCATTTCGCACTCACCGACGCGGCGTGCGAGGGGTACGACACGAACGCGAAGATGAACCCGCCGCTTCGGGAAGCGACGGATGTGGAGGCCGTCAAAGCTGGTCTCAAGGACGGCACCCTCGATGCGATCGCCACCGACCACGCCCCACACCACTACGAAGCCAAGGAACGCGAGTTCGACGATGCGCCGTTCGGGGTCATCGGCCTCGAAACCGCCCTTGGATTGGGGATCTCGCTCCTCGTGGATACCGGGGTGCTGACGCTGCCGGAGCTGATCGATCGGATGAGCACCACCCCGGCGCGCCTGTTCCACCTCCCGGCCGGTACCCTCGCCGCCGGCGCTCCGGCGGACATCGTGATCTTCGATGCGGATGCGTCGTGGACGGTTGATCCGGCGGTCTTCCAATCCAAGAGCCGGAACACACCGTTCGGGGGATGGGAGCTCAAGGGCAAGATCACCATGACCATGGTCGATGGTGATGCTGTATTCGGCGGAGCAAAGGGTTGAGTGCGGCGCGGTAAGTTGGCATAATTACATCACTTTGGCATCTTCTCTCACGCGGGATGTGCGGGCTGCCCCGCGCGTTTCGTCGTGGCGAAATTCTTCTGACAGCGCGTCGATCCATTTGGGGACCATGGCTAAGCGTACCAAAGCTTCTGCGACCGTCATCCAGAACCTGCTCGAGGAGAAGCGCCAGATCGAGCGCTGGCTCCGTCGTCTGGACATGGCCGGTGACAAGACGCCCCCGAGTGTGCGCGACAAGGTGCGATCAGACTACGGAGCGCGTCGCGAAGCCATCCTCGCCGAGCTCCAGGGCCATCGCGATGCCCTGAATTCCGCACTCAAGGAACACCGCGGGAATCGGGACCGGTTGGCCGCAGCTGAGGATGAGGCAACGGAACGTCTGTCGGAAGCGGAACTCCGTCACACCGTCGGCGAATACGACGCGGCGAAGTGGTCGGAGATTCGGGCAGAGATCTCGGAGGAACTCGTGAAGGTGCGCGAGGAACTCGAGAGTGCTCAGGCCGAGATTGCCCAGTTGGAGGAGGTCTTGGACGCGATAGAGCGTCCGGATGCGCCGCAAGCGGAACCCGAGGAGCCGGCAGCACCCACTCCTCCGGCGAGGAGCGCCAAGGCGCAGCCCGAACCCGAGCCTGAACCGGATCCCGAGGTCGAGGAGCCGGCCGCCGAGGAGAAAGCGCCGGCGGTGGCGGAACTCGACGAGGTGGAAGAGGAAGCGGCGGATGAACCCGCGGCCGCGGCGGACACGACCGGGAAGAGCGCGGACGAGATGGCATTCCTCAAGTCAGTCATCAGTAGCGACGAGACGGCGAGCAGCTTGAAGGCGAAGCCGGCGCCGAAGAAGGTGACTGCACCTGCAGACGACGAAGAGCCCAAACGGCCGGCGCCGAAGGGCTCCTCGAAGAAGACGGTCAAATGTACCGACTGTGGGACGCTGAATCTGCCGACTGAGTGGTACTGCGAGATGTGCGGGGCCGAGCTCACCGCCCTGTGATCAGCCGGACGCTCCCATAGTGTGTTGCATGCGCATGAGGCGGCTCTTCGTTCGGGCCACCTTGTTCTTTGAGACGAGTCCGCGTTGCGCGGCACGGTCCAACATGCGCTCGGCCGTGCGATAGGCCTCCACCGCACCCTCGGTAGTCGTGGCGGTTCGGACGCGCTTCACCGCACTCCGGAGCGCCGCGCGCTGCACCCGATTGCGCGCCCTCCGCTTCGTGCTCTGACGCATGCGCTTCTTGACGGAACGAATGTTCGGCACTGCTGCTCCTTACGCTGGGAAACCAGGGCCTTTCGGCCCCGAAACAGGGCGAGAAGTCTACGTTGCAAGTGTTGGCACGTCAAGGCGGTACGCCTTTGACACACCCTTCGGCGCCGGTTAGCTTTCGCCGCCGATTCGACCGGAATACCCCCATTGTGCACGAGCTTTTGCTGGCCCTCCCGGTGCTGCTGTTCTCCATGGTCGCGCATGAATACGCGCACGGA
>JBDHJO010000081.1:0-12382 GCA_039586875.1 Gemmatimonadota bacterium
GGCGCTGGGGACGAACAAGCTGACGATCTACGCCGGGCAGTCGATGCACCGCGGTGTCGCGAGTTCCGACCGCCAGGCCCTGAGCTCGCTCGACGCGGAAGCCCTGCAGCGCGATGCCAAGGTGCTCACCGCCGTCGTGCCGGAGATGCGGCGGAGTTTTCAAGTCGAATACATCAACCAGAACATCAACGTCAACGTCACCGGCACGACCCCCGAGTACTTGCCCGTCAACAACTACGAAATCGAGCACGGCAAGATGTTCACCGACGGCGACCGCCAATCGCGGAAGCGGGTCGCCATCCTCGGCAGCGCCATTCCCGAAATGTTCTCGGCCAACGGTGCCGCCATGATCGGCCAGCAGGTTCGTATCCGCGGCATTCCCTTCGAGATCATCGGCACCCTGAAGAAGAAGGGCGCGAGCAGCGGGTGGTTCAATCCCGACGAACAGATCCTCGTACCCCTCGAGACGGCCCAATACCGTATCCACGGCACCGACCGGCTGGGATCGATCACAGTCCAGTTTGCCAAGCCGGAAGACATGATGGTCTCGATGATCGAGATCGAGCAGATCCTGAGACGGGAACACGGGATTCCGCCCGGCAAGGACAACGACTTCCAGATCCGTGACTTCACGCAATTCCTCGCCACGTTCGAAGAAACGACCAAGACGTTCACGTTCCTCTTAGGCGGGATTGCCGCCGTGAGCCTCCTTGTCGGCGGTATCGGCATCATGAACATCATGCTGGTGTCGGTCACGGAACGGACCCGTGAGATCGGCATCCGCAAGGCCCTCGGCGCGACCCGCCAGAACCGACCCGCCAGAACATCATGCTGCAGTTTCTGGTCGAGGCCCTGGTTCTCTGCATGATGGGAGGCGCGATCGGCATACTCGCCGGCTCCGGTGGCGCGATCGCACTTTCGAAGCTCGCCAATTGGAACACCTACGTTTCGGCGCCAGCCATCGTGCTCGCCGTCGTCTTCAGCGCTGGGATCGGCATGTTCTTCGGCATCTGGCCGGCTCGTCGGGCCGCCAAGCTCGACCCCATCGAAGCCCTGCGGCACGAGTAAGCACGCGGCACATCCGGGGACCCTCGCACAGGGAGTTCGAGGGTCCCCCGTCCCCATTCCCGACGTAATAGTTATTGTATCGGCGTGCTGATGACTGCTGCGCTCCTCATGGCCGCCCAGGTGGCCCAGGGCCCCCAAGGATCGGTTCACCACGGCCGCCAGGGGAGCGTCGACGTACCGATTCCCCGCCTCGAGGGGACAATCGCGGTTGACGGCGTGCTGGATGAGGCCGCCTGGGCCCGCGCGGCGCTGCTGACCGGATTCTCACAATACATGCCCGTCGACGGGGCACCGGCGGTGGATTCCACCGACGTCCTCGTCTGGTACGATGCGGACGGCATCTACTTCGGGATCCAAGCACACGAGCCACACGGCATCGTCAACGCCACGCTTGCCGACCGGGACAGGATCGACAACGACGATTACGTGCAGATCCTCCTCGACGCGTTCAACGATCGTCGGCGGGCGCTGGTGATCGGCGTCAACCCGCTGGGCGTACAGGCGGACGGCATTCGCAGCGAGGGTAGCCCTGGGGCCGCCGCCGGCAGGAGCACGAGCGGCCGGTTCGAGAACGTCGATATGAATCCGGACTTCACATACACATCGAAAGGGCGCCTCACTGCCTTCGGGTACGAAGTCGAGGTCTTCATCCCTTTCAAGAGTCTCCGATTCCAGGCAACGGACCCGCAGGATTGGGCCCTCAATGTCATCCGAAAAGTTCAGCACTCCGGTTACGAGAACACGTGGACACCGGTACGGCGCGCCAATGCGTCGTTCCTGGCACAGTCCGGTACCCTGCAGGGACTGACCGGTCTCAGCCGCGGCCTCGTCCTCGACCTCAATCCGTTCGCGACACTCCGCGCGGACGGCGGCCCGGCGTCCGGCGAGTGGGAATACGACACAACGCCGGAGATCGGGGCCAACGGACGGTGGGGGATCACGAACAACCTCACGCTCGATGCGACGATCAACCCCGACTTCGCACAGGTCGAGGCCGATGTCGGTGCGATCACCATCAACGAGCGGTTCGCGGTGTTCTTCCCGGAACGACGCCCGTTCTTCCTGGAGGGCATCGAGCAATTCGATACACCCAACACGCTCATCTACACGCGTCGGATCATCGAGCCGGTCGGCGGCGCCAAGCTGACCGGCAAGATCGGCCCGATCAACATCGGAGCCCTCTCGAGCGTGGAGGACAAGTCACACTCGAGTACCGGTGACGACTACCCACTCTTCAATCTGTTTCGGATCCGAGGGGATCTCGGTGAGAACTCCACCGCCGGTCTCGTCTACACGGACAAGATCGATGGAGACAACTACAATCGCGTCATCGGCGGCGATGCCCGGATTGTCTTCGCGAAGCTGTATTACATCGAAGCACAGCTCGTCGGGGCATTTACGAAGACCGACGGCACGAGCCGGTTCGGACCGCTATGGGAAGTTCTCGCCGACCGAACCGGACGCCACTGGGGATTCCACTACTCGGTGAAGGGTATTTCCTCGGATTTCGAGGCCCAGAGCGGGTTCGTGAACCGCACCGGTGTCGTGGAGCCCACCATCTTCAATCGGATAACGACGTATGGACAGCCAGGTGCATTTCTCGAGAACTACACGACATTCATCGGCTTGACCGGTGTCTGGGACTACGACGGATTCTTCGAGTTCGCGGCTCCCCTCGAGACGTCCGTGTCGGCCAATAACCGCTTCACCCTGCGGGGCGGTTGGGCTCCCTCTATCACACCATCGTGGTCGACGGCGGCCTTCGATCCGGCGTTCTATGCCGACTACTATGTGGAGACGACGTCCGGCGGTATCACCGACACCGTCTCATTCGCCGTGCCGGACCGCGTCAATGATGCGTACGCCGTGAGTGTCGGGATCGGGACCCCGCAGTTTCCCGTGTTCTCAATGAGCGCCGACGCGAGTGCGGGGAAGTCTGTGGCGTACTTCGAGCCCTCGCGTGCCAACACCCTGGGGTTCTCGACGACGCTCACGGTACGACCGACCAATCAGCTACGCATCGAGGCCCGTTACGCGTTTTCACGGCTGGCGCGGGAGCGGGACGGTACGCAGTTGTCCGTCGCACACATCCCGCGGCTCAAGATCGAATACCAGATTGCGCGACCGTTGTTCGTTCGATTCGTCGGCCAGTACGCTTCACAGGCGCAGGATGCCCTCCGCGACCCACGCACGGACGAGCCCATTCTCATCACCGATCCCGAGACGGGCATTCCGACGGCTGCCGAGGCGCGCACGATCAACGACTTCCGGCTCGACCTGCTCCTGTCGTTCCGACCGACACCGGGGACAGTCGTATTCCTCGGGTACGGGGCGAGCCTGACCGAGCCCAACCGGTTCCGATTCACCGACCTCGAGCGCACACAGGACGGCTTCTTCGCCAAGGTCAGTTACCTGTTCAGGATGTAGGTCGACTCAGCTGGATCGTCGCTCTTATCACACCCCGATCCGGCGGATATCTTCGGGCATCCTTTTGAGAGAGACCACGGCTGTCATGATCGGTGTGCGCGTTCCCGCTTCGACCTCCAATCTCGGTGCTGGATTCGACTGCCTCGGCCTCGCGCTGGATATCTGGATGGAAGTGCGCGTGGCCCACGGGAATGGCGATCCCCAGTACTCGGGCACTGTTGAGAGCCTCTCGCCGACGTCGGAGATCATACACTCGATCGTGAACGCGTCGCTGCCGGAGGGTCACCACCTCGAAGTACACTCGAACATCCCCATCGCCCGTGGCCTTGGGTCCTCAGCCGCTGCCGCGGTCGCGGGTTACACCTTGCTCCAGGTGCTCAAGTCCAACGCGATGGATCGTGACGTGGCCTACGAGCAGGCCGTCGCCCACGAAGGACATCCCGACAACGCGGGAGCGGCCACGTACGGGGGCTTTGTCCTTGCCGCACCGCGGCCCGCCCGCCTCGCCTTCAACCGCGCGCTGGCAGTTGCTCTCGCCGTGCCGGAAGCGCGCATCGACACGAAGCAGGCTCGCGCGATCCTCCCCGAAACCCTACCTCGAGCGGGGACGATTCGGCAGGCATCCCGGGCGGCAGCACTCGTCCTCGGCCTCATGAACGCCGAGCGCGATCTGATTCAATACGGTATGGATGACCAGATCGCCGTGCCGTTGCGGAAAGGATTGATTCTGGGATACGACGCTGCCGTCGACGCCGGCATGGCCGCAGGAGCGTACGGCGTCACGATCTCGGGCTCGGGTTCGGCCTTGATCTCCGTGACCAGTGACGAGTTGAAAGATGATGTCGCCGCCGCAATGGCCGATGCACTGTCGGACGCTGGAAATCCCTCCGCCCCGCTGACGCCACCGGTCAGCGAGCGGGGCGTTGGCATGCTGGAGTAACGGAGGAACGTACTCCCGCCTTGTTGCAGACCTACTTCCGGAGGTGCCGGACCCGCTGTTCGATTTCCGAGGCGTGGTGCCGGCAATGCAGGTAGTGGAACCGCACCCACTCCGGGAAGTTCAAGTCACCCAGCATGGGATGAGGAACGAACCGTGCGAGTTGCTTCTCGGTCGGCCACTCACTCGCAAGCGCCTTGTACTGCTCTACGCCCATCCGAAACTGCGCGGCGACCAGTTCGGGATCGGGTTTCGCGTCGGGCGTGGCGTGCGGGAGGGCTTTCAGTGTTCCGGGGTACTTCCCGACACCCAACGTGAGGTGTCGTAACGCACTCTGGTACGGTTTGGCCTGTCGCTTCATCGCGTCGGCACCGCTCAACTCGTCGAACGCCTCCCCCACCAAGTCGATGCCGATGGCAAGGTGCTGCATGATCTGGGCGATGCTCCACTTGCCGTTGGGAGCTCGATGCCACTCCTTCCCCGTGATACCTCGCACGGGATGCAGAACCATTGGCTCGAGGCGATTGAGGTGGTGCGAGACTTTCATGGCATCCGGATTCGGTGAGGGTGCTCTGAAGAATAAGAGGTCGGGGCCGCGAAGTCAGCTTCGATTGTTGTGCCCGCCCCTTCGGACCCGCTCACACCGTCGTGAAACCCGAGCGACCGTGCTCATGTCGGGGAGGTCTTGACCGTCGCGATACACTCGATTTCGACCTGTGCCCCAAGTGCCAACCCGCTTCCCGCGAGCGCCGATCGTGCGGGTGGGGATGACGGGAAGAACCTGCGATACTCAGCATTCATCGTCTGGTAGTGGGCCATATCTGCAAGAAACACGGTGCACTTCACAACCTCGTCGAGACTGCTGCCCGCATGCTCCAGCACAGTGCGGATGTTCTCCAGTGTCTGGCGTGTCTCCGCCGCGATGCCACCGTCGACAAGCCGGGTCGTCCCCGGGACGGTCCCGACCTGTCCTGACAGATAGACCACGCTTCCCACTCTGACTGCCGACGAGAAGGGCAGCCCCTCCAGCGAGCCCGGTACGACGATATGCTCAACCTCCGGCGGTTGCTCCGATGGCGTGCAGGCAATCAGAAGGAGGGCGAACGGGAGCACCGAGTGCATGCGTAGCATGGGGATCCTCACCGAGATGATGACCTACCGTTGCATCATGCCGGTCACGGCGATCTTCCAACCCCGCGGCGTCTTCACGAAGAGCCGTTCCGACCAGCCTGTAACGGTATCACCGGTGACGACGGCAGCGTATTCGAACGCCGTCCAGACGACGCCGGGGGCGATCCATATCGCTGTGGGCTCGCCGGCGATCAAGGTATCCGGCCAATCGTCGCTCGCGCGGCGCGCCTCGGCGAACACCATGTACCCTCGCCGGAGTGAATCAGCGGACGCGACGACGAGGTTCGGGGACTCGAGGTACTGATCGAGATACGTCTCGACGTCGTGCCGCTGGATCGCCTGGAGATTGTGCTCGAGCGCGCGAGTCGCCTCGTCGAGATCCGTCGCCCGCCGCTGGCGCACCTGCCGATCCACGCACCCGCCGAGCAGGAGGATCAGGACCGCGGCGCCGGCGATCCACGAGGCTGACCGCCCCCCCACCATGGTCACATGCCCCCGTCCAGCTCCTCGATCGTCGCGAGGGAGGGGCCGCGCGCCGCCTGAAGTCGTGCCGCGACAGCTTCGGTCTCACGCATCACCCTGAGTGCGTTGAGCCCGATGACCTTCCGGGCATCCTCCTCACTCCAGCCCCGGCGCAAGAGCTCCGCAATCAGTGCCGGGAACGTCGAAGCATCCTCGAGACCCAATGGGGCGACGCTGATGCCGTCCAGGTCCGATCCGATGCCGACGTGGTCGACACCTGCTACATCGCGGAGGTGTTCGATGTGGTCGGCCACAACATTGATATCCGGGCGGGGCATCGGATGCTCGCGCCTCCATGCCCTCGCAGAGTCACGCGCTGCATCATTGTCAAAGCCGGCGTCGCGAAACGCCGCCTGGACGGAGTCGTAGACGAGTCCCCACTCGTACGCCGGCATGTAGATGAACGAACCGACGTAGTTGACCATGATCACGCCCCCGTTCTCGCCAACGGCTCGCGCGATGTCGTCGGGCACGTTGCGGAGATGCGGCGTGAACCTGCGGGACGACGAGTGGGAGAACATCACAGGGGCCTCTGTCACCTCGAGGACATCCCACATTGTCGAGTCGGACGCGTGCGAGATGTCGACGAGCATGCCGAGTCGATTCATCTCCCGTATCACCTCTGTGCCAAACGCCGTGAGCCCGCCGTGGACGAGCGTATCGGTAGCGGCATCCGCCCAATCGGTATTGAGCGAATGCGTCAACGTCATGTACCGGACGCCCTCTCGATAAAAGGCGCGCAGCAGGCCAAGGGAGTTCTCGATCATGTGCCCGCCCTCCATCCCCGCAAGGGAGGCGATCTTGCCGGCAGCGTGGATCCGGACGATGTCGTCGGCCGTCGACGCCCACTCGAACGCGTCGGGGTAGCGCGCAACCATCCGATGCACGATGTCGACCTGCTCCATTCCCATTCTGGCGGGCCGATCGGCGTCGCTCGGTGTCCACGTGGACCAAAACTGTGCGCCGACCAGTCCCTCCTTGAGCCGTGGGATATCGGTCATCACCGCTGGTTGCAACTTCGCGATGTCGAGCGAATCGAAGCTGCTGCCAAACTGATCGCGGAGCTCGTACGGCAGGTCGTTGTGTCCATCGATCAGCGGTACCTCGCGCATGAGCGCCCGAGCGCGCGCGAGATGGTCATCCTGTGCGATGCCTTCGGAGCACGCTGCTACGACAAGGACCAAGACAGGGCAGAACAGCACATTAGGAATTCGTCGCATCGGGTGTCTCATTCTCCTCGAGCTGCGGCTCGAAACCGTGGCATCGGCGCACCGGTACCACAGGATACTTCGGATATGCCGGGTCCGTCGAGGATCGGCGGCACAGGATGAAGATAGACCCGGCGCGGCTTCGGATGAGCCGCTTGTACCGGCACGCAGCACACAATCCGGGGACCGGCGGTTCGGATCGACGCATGCGACCGAAGGTCGCCCGGCCTGGGAAACGGAGCAACCCTCCGCGAGCCCAGGCCCCATGACTGCCCGGAATGGTCCCGCGCCCGGCCGCCGGAAGTTACATTCAGCGCATATGAGCGATCTCACGTGCGTCCGGTGCGGTCAGACCCGGGCTCGGATGGCAGCACCGCCTTTCCGCAGCGCTTTCGGCGACCGCATTTACGACTCGATCTGCCAGGTGTGCTGGCAGGAGTGGCTGCAGCACCAGACTGCCGTCATCAACCACTACGGACTGGACCTGCGAGACCCCAGGGCGCGCGACTTCCTGACCTCCCAGACGGAGACCTTCCTCTTTGGCCCGTCGCAAGGCTGATCCTCCCGGCAAGGCGCAGATCAAGCTGGACGTGAACGGCGAGCCGCACGAGGTCGCCTTCGCGCCGCACAAGACCTTGCTGGAGGTGTTGCGGGAGGACTTGGGCCTCACCGGCACCAAGCACGGCTGCGAGCTGGGCGAGTGCGGTACGTGCGCCGTGCTCATGAACGGTCAGCCGGTCCTCTCATGCCTGGTACTCGGCGTGGCGTGCGACGGGGCGCGTGTCGAAACGGTCGAGGGCATGGCCGGAGGACCGGCCCTGCACCCGCTTCAGGCCGCTTTTGCCGATATGGGAGCCGCGCAGTGCGGCTATTGCACGCCCGGCTTCCTCATGGCCGCCAAGGCCCTGTTGGATGGGCACCCCGAACCGACGCGTGACGAGATCAAGGAGGCCCTGGCCGGCAACCTCTGTCGCTGCACTGGCTACCTCAAGATCTACGAAGCCGTCGAGCTCGCCGCCGCACGGATGCGCGGCGAGGATGTGGAGCCGGATCCGGAGACACTGTATGGCCGGTCCTAAACAGCCGACCCCAGTGGTCGGAGGCCCCGCTGCTCCGGCACCCACACGGCCCGATACCCCACCGGAGCGTGCCGCGTCCGTCGAGACGCACGTCGTCGGCCGGCCACACCGGATGGTGGATGCCGTGGCGAAGGTCACCGGCCAGACCCGATTCGCAGACGATATCCAGCTGCCGCGCATGCTCTACGCCAAGCTGCTGCGCAGCACCGTGCCGCACGGGATCATCCGACGGATCGACACCTCCCGCGCGCTCGAGCTGGAGGGCGTCAAGGCCGTCATCACCGGCAAGGACCTGCCGGAGCCCTTCGGCATCCTCCCTGTGAGCCAAGACGAGCACACCCTGTGCCCTGACCGCGTCCGCTTCGTTGGCGATCCGGTCGCTGCCGTGGCGGCGACGTCGGAGGAGATTGCGACCGCGGCACTGGAGCTCATCGATGTCGAGTACGAACGGCTCGAGGCCATCACGTCACCTGACGAGGCCATCGCGACGGCCGAGCCGCTCATCCACGACTACGGTGACCACGCCAATCTGCACAAGCTGATCGATCTCGAGTTCGGAGACGTCGATGGGGCGATTGCCGACGCCGAGCACGTGCACGAGTCCTGCTACTTCTACGGTGGCAACACCCATCTCGCGATGGAGCAGCATGCGGCGGTCGCCGACTTCCTGCCGGGCGGTAGGCTCACCCTGTGGAGCTCCACGCAGACGCCGCATTACGTCCATCGGGCGCTCGCCAAGGTGTTGTCACTGCCGGCGGCACGCATCCGCGTGATCGCGTGCCCGAACGGAGGCGGATTCGGCGGGAAGAGCGATCCGTTCAACCACGAGATCGCGGTGGCGAAGCTCGCCATGCGCACCGGCCGGCCAGTCAAGATCACGCTGACACGCGAGGAAGTCTTCTACTGCCATCGCGGGCGACACCCGGTGCTCATGTGGATCAAGACGGGCGTCGACGACAGCGGTCGCATCAAGGGCATGCACTTCCGCACGCTGCTCGACGGCGGCGCGTACGGCTCGTACGGCGTCGCGAGTGCTTACTACACGGGTGCGCTGCAAACAGTCACGTATCAGGTGGACCGCTACCGCTTCCAAGGCGCAAGAGCGTTCACGAACAAGCCGCCGTGCGGGCCCAAGCGTGGGCACGGCACGCCACAGCCGCGCTTCGGACTCGAAGTACACCTCGACAAGATCGCCGAGGATCTCGGGAAGGATCCGGCGGCACTGCGGCTGGAGCAACTGGTGCCGGCGGATTCGGTGACGGCCAACTACCTGAAGATCGGCTCCATGGGTTTGGGGGCGTGTATTCGGAAGGTGGTCGAGGGGTCGGGGTGGTCTGAGAAGTTCCGAAAGCTCCCACTTGGCCGTGGAGTCGGCATCGCTTGCGGCAGTTACCTGAGCGGTGCGGGCCTCCCAATCTACTGGAACAACATGCCGCACTCGGGGGTGCAGCTGAAGCTGGATCGCGGTGGCGGCATCACGGTGTTCTGCGGATCGACCGACATCGGCCAGGGAAGTGACTCGATCCTCGCCTACCTGGTGGCCGAGGTCCTGGGAACGCGAGTCGCCGACGTGCACGTCGTCACGGCGGACACCGACCTCACCCCCGTCGATCTCGGTAGCTACTCGAGTCGTGTCACGCTGATGAGCGGCAATGCGGCAGTGCAAGCGGCCGAGCGGGCGCGCGAGATACTCGCACCACACGTGGCGGCGAAGCTGGACGTGCCGTCGAGTCGCCTCGCGTTCGCCGAGGGCCGGGTGTTCGACGTCGAGAACCCCGAAACCGGCATGTCGTTCGCCGAAGCGGTGCAGGCGGCCGAGAGCGCGGAGGGCACGATCGGTACGGTCGGATCGTACACGCCACCCAGAAGCCCGGGCCGGTACCGAGGTGCAGGGGTTGGCCCGTCGCCGGCGTATTCCTACTCCGCGGCCGTAGCCGAAGTCGAGGTCGATCCCTCATCAGGTATCGTGCGCGTACCCCGCCTCTGGATTGCGCACGATATCGGCCGGTCGATCAACCCTGCGGCCGTGATGGGCCAGGTCGAGGGCAGTGCATACATGGGGCTCGGGGAAGCCTTGATGGAGGAGATGTTGTACCGGGGCAACCGCAATGTGGTACATCGCATCCCCAGCATGCTCGACTACAAGAGCCCGACGACGCTGGAGATGAGCGACGTCGTGACCTACCTGATCGAGGATCCCGATCCCAACGGGCCGTTCGGCGCCAAGGAGGTGGGCCAAGGCCCACTGCTGCCGATTCCGCCCGCTGTCGCCAACGCGGTTTACGATGCGGTTGGCGTGCGCGTGGATGAGGTACCGATCAATCCTGAGAAGGTACTGAAGGCCCTCAAGGACAAGGCGCGTGGCAAGGAGGGCCGGTTCGGACCGGATCGCTTCCCCGACATCCCCTGGCCGGAACCCACCCGCGTTCCGCCGCCGTGGGAGGGAGGCGACGGCAAGGCGGTGAGCGGAGAGTCCGTGCGCGGTTCCGTGGGAGCCGGGGGCGTGCGCGCCTCTTCGAAGTCGGATCCCTCGCCGGGGTCAGCGGGGGACACCCAGTTCCCCGAGGAGCGGCAGCACTGATGCTGCGGCTCCCTGACTTCACGTACCTGCAGCCGAAGTCGCTGCGCCAGGCGCTCAAGATGAAGCAGGAGGCCGGGCCGGCCGGGATGTACGTGGCGGGTGGCACGGACCTCCTGCCCAACATGAAGCGGCGGCATCAGGAACCGCGCGTGCTGATCTCGTTGTCGGCAATCCGCGCACTTGGCCGCATCACTGGCGGCACCGGCGGCGCACCCGTGTCGGTGGGCGGTGGCGTGAGCCTCACCGCACTGCATCAGCACCGGCGCGTTCGGCGGCAGTACCCTGCCCTCGCACGAGCGGCCGAATTGGTGAGTACCCCCCTGCTCCGCAACATGAGTACGTTCGGCGGGAATCTGTGCCTCGACACCCGCTGCAACTACTACAACCAGACGTACGAATGGCGAAAGGCCATCGATTTCTGCATGAAGAAGGACGGGGCAATCTGCTGGGTGGCACCGTCGAGTCCGCGGTGCTGGGCGGTCAATTCGAGCGACACCGCACCCGTCACCGTCGCTCTCGGCGCCGAGTTCGTCCTGGCCGGTCCGGACAGCGAGCGCACCGTGCCGGCCGAGCAGTTCTTCAACGACGACGGCATCCGCTATTTGACCAAACACCCCGACGAGATTCTCACCGATGTGCGTTTGCCTGCAGCGAACGGCTGGGACGCGACATACTGGAAACTCCGCCGTCGCGGCTCGTTCGACTTCCCCGTGCTGGGCGTGGCGATTTGGGTGAAGTGGGAGGGCTCGCTGGTGGCGGACGCGAGGATTGTCCTCGGCGCCGTAGCGAGTTACCCAAAGCGCGTACCGGACGCTGCGCAGCTGATCGTAGGCACCGCGCTCGAGGACGAGGCCATCGCGGCGGCGGCCGACGCCGCCTTCAAACCGGCGAAACCAATGGACAACACGGATTTCGGGCTCGCGTGGCGGAAGGAGATGGTGCGCACCTACGTCCGTGGCGCCTTGGAAGAACTTCGGGCCCGGCATCCATGATCCCGATCCCTGCGCTCCTGCGGCGTACCCTCGGCTCTGCCGTCGTGCTGTTCGGCGTTGCGGTCACGACGCTCAGTGCCCAGGAAGCGGCACCCGGCCCGCAACAGGTCGACTCTGCGGCGCCCGCCGCAGTTGTCCGTATCCCGGCATCGGAGATTCCCGAACGGGCGGTCGCGGTCAACACCCGATTGAACATGCTGCGGGCGCGCGTCGCGGGCGATACCGCTGCCTCGCAGATCGCGTCGGCGCTCACCGACCTCACGGCGACCATCACGGCGGCAGAGGATTCGATCACGGCTGCCCGGCTGGAACTCCAGTCCTTAGACAATCTCCTCGAGATCGAACGCGAGTGGCGCGTCCTCGAACGCCAACTGGTCGGGTGGCAGGACCAACTGGCTGCCCGCTCACGGATCCTCGACGGTGTCCGCGATTCGCTC
>JBDHJO010000284.1:0-2773 GCA_039586875.1 Gemmatimonadota bacterium
ACTTTCCGGCCGCTATCGGATCGATCGCGAGGTCGGGAGTGGCGGCATGGCAACGGTGTACCTGGCTGCCGACCTGCGGCACGACCGCCAGGTCGCCGTGAAGGTGCTGCGCCCCGACCTCGCCGCCACGCTCGGCCCCGAGCGGTTTCTGCGCGAGATCAAGATCGCCGCCCAGCTCCAGCACCCGAACATCCTCCCGCTCTTGGACTCGGGCGAAGCCGACGACTTCCTCTACTACGTCATGCCCTATGTGGAAGGCCAGTCGCTCCGTGAGCGGTTGGCCCGCGAGGGAGCGCTCCCCATCGGGGATGCCGTGCGCATCCTGCGCGATGTGGTGGATGCACTCACCGAGGCCCACATCAATGGGGTCGTGCATCGGGACATCAAGCCCGAAAACGTGTTACTTCGCGGGCGGCATGCATTGGTGACGGACTTTGGCGTCGCGAAGGCGGTGAGCGAGGCGACGGGCCGCACACAGCTCACGACGGCGGGCGTGGCATTGGGCACGCCGGCGTACATGGCGCCGGAGCAGGCGGCCGCCGATCCGCATGTGGATCATCGCGTGGACATCTACGCCGTGGGTGCGGTGGCGTACGAACTCCTTACGGGCCGCCCCGTGTTCATGGGCACGACACCGCAGATGGTGTTGTCGGCTCACATGGCCGAGCCGCCGCAGCCGGTGACGATGCACCGCGACACCGTGCCCGCGGCGTTGGAAGCCCTCGTGATGCGGTGCTTGGAGAAGAAGCCGGCGGATCGGTGGCAGAGTGCCGAGGAGTTGTTGCCCCAGTTGGAGGCGCTGACGACGCCGAGTGGGGGGATGACGCCGACCGACACGCGCCCCATTGCTACCCCATCGGCCAAGCGTCGCTGGGCGGTGTCGGCGGTCCTTGGTGGTATTGCGGTGGCAATCGGGGCTAGTTTCCTTGCTGCTCCGCTGTTCCGCAGCAAACCGATCAGCGTCACCACCTCCAACATCCGGGCGGTGACGAGCGACCCGGGGATCGACATCACTCCGGCACTCTCACCCGACGGGAGCCGAGTTGCGTTCACAGCCCTCCGCCAGGGCACGTGGAGCATAGCAATCCGGAGTACGCGCACAATGGAGGGCGAGGTTACGCCTGCCCCTGCGCCAGCTCGGTCGTATGAGAACTTCGCGCGCTGGAGTGCAGACGGTGGATCCGTTCGCTTCTTCATCTGTCGCGGGCTGGAGTGCTCGACACGAGAGGTTGGGGCGCTGGGTGGTTCGACCCGCACCGTCGACCTGCCTGTGGACACGTATGAATGTTCGTGGTCGCCGAACGATTCCCGCGTCGCGTGCGTTGCCGAGCCGGACACCATTTTCGTTCGTTCGTTCGACGAGGACACGACGACGATCATCGTGGTCCCGAGCGTGGCGTGGGCGATCCACTCGCTCACGTGGTCCCCCGACGGCAATCGGATTGCTTACGTGAATGGGAACCCCGCGTGGCGGTACCGCTTCAACGTGTCCGCCACGTCGATTTGGACCATGCATGCCAACGGTAGTGAACCCGCGCGGGTGACGGGTGACGAGTCCATGGACGTGAGTCCGGCGTGGCTCGACGACGAGCATCTGTTGTTTGTGTCCGACCGGGACGGTCCGCGCGAGGTGTACGTCGTCCCGGTGGGACGGACGGGAGCCCGTGGGGAACCGCGGAAAGTTCCGGGGATCATCGACCCCCATTCGATTTCCTACTCGGTAGCAGGCGGCAACCTCGCGTACACGAAAGGCACGGAGCGCCAGAACGTTTGGGCGTTTCCTCGCGGTAGGGATACGCTGACCTTGGCCGACGGCCAGCCGGTGACCGACGACAACGCCGTGATCGAGGATCACGACATCTCGCGTGACGGGCGAAGGATCACGTACTGTCAGGACCTCCGCGGCAGCATGGACATCTACGTGCGATCGATCGACGGAGGCAATCCCGTGCAGGTCACCGATCTCCCGGGCGACGAGTTTGGCCCCCGGTGGTCACCGGACGGAACGGAGATCGCGTTCTACACCGACAGGAGTGTGGGCGGCGGCACGGTGGGGATTGTGGCTTCGGGCGGAGGCACGCCGGTCATGCTTGCGAGCGGAGGGAGCTGGCGGAACCATCCGAGATGGTCTCCGGATGGACTGCACATCGCGTTCAGCGCGCACCAGACTGGACGCAGAGATGTGTGGCTCGTGTCACGGGACGAAGTTGGCGGTTCGTGGGGAGAGCCCGAGCAGGTTACGACCTTCGGGTGTTTCCTCCTTGACTGGGATACGGATGGCGGCGGCGTGCTGTGCCGGTCGGCGGCGGAGGGGTGGGTGGGCGTGGCAAAGGACGGCACGATCGTCCGGCGATATCCCACGCCGGAGGAACGGGTGTTTGGCGAAGGGCTACGACAGTATTCACCGGACAACTCGGGCCTGTACTTCCCCGGTACCCATGAAGACGGGCGGACCGGAATCTGGGTTCATCTGCTGCCAAGCGGCGAGGTGAGCTTGGCCATGCCGCTTGACTGGGCGGAGTACGCTCGGGTGGCGGGATTCCTCTCGGTTGGGCCGAGCCACCTCTACCTCACCATCGGCGACTACGAAACGGATATTTGGGTGGCGGATGTGGAGGTGACGCGGTAGCGCGAACTGCCGGGGGAGGGGCGCCCGTTACCCCCTAATGCGCTACCGGCGAGCACGACATCCGCCGGACTTCATGCCGGACGTTGCTGGACAGCGGGGATTGACCGGACCTACCAGCTCAGACCGCGTATCCAGACCTGGACT
>JBDHJO010000285.1:0-2769 GCA_039586875.1 Gemmatimonadota bacterium
TCGGCCGTCTGCGCCACACCGGATTCATGAGCAAGCACCTGCTGCGTGCGGAGCGCGAGCCGCGCGGAGTCGGCGGTCGGCAGGGCCAGCGCCTCGTCATACGCGTTGGTGTGCAGTGACTGCGTGCCACCCAGGGTTGCCGCCAATGCCTGAATGGCTACCCGCACCACGTTGTTCAGCGGTTGCTGGGCGGTCAGCGTCGATCCACCCGTCTGCGTGTGAAAGCGGAGCCGCGCGGCCTCGTCGGTCACACCGTACCGCTTGTGCACGAGGCGCGCCCACAGCCGCCGAGCGGCCCGGAACTTGGCGACCTCCTCGAACAGATCGTTGTGGGCGGCGAAGAAGAACGACATGCGACCGGCAATCGCGTCGACGTCGAGCCCGGCTGCGGCTGCCCCATCCAAATACTCCAACCCATTGGCAAACGTGAATGCGACCTCCTGCACGGCCGTGGAACCCGCTTCACGCATGTGGTAGCCACTCACCGAGATCGGGTTGAACCGCATCCCCTCGTCCGCCACAAACCGAAGGACATCGGTGGTCAACCTGAGCGACGGCTGCACCGGATAGATGTACGTGCCGCGCGCGATGTACTCTTTCAGGATGTCGTTCTGGATCGTGCCGCGAAGCGCCGTCCTGGATACTCCTTGCTCCTCGCCGACGGTGATGTACATCGCCAGCAACGTCGCTGCCGTCGCATTGATCGTCATCGACGTCGACACCGCATCCAACGGGATCTCGGCGAACAGCGCCGCGAGATCGTCCACGGAATCGATGGCGACGCCCGCTCGCCCCACCTCACCCTCGGCAACCGCCGCATCGGAGTCGTAGCCCATTTGCGTGGGCAGATCGAAGGCGACCGACAGCCCCGTCTGACCGGCAGCCAGGAGATCGCGGAAGCGACGGTTGGTTTCCTCCGCGGTGCCGAACCCGGCATACTGGCGCATCGTCCACAGTCGCCCGCGGTACATCGTTGGGTGGATGCCGCGAGTGAACGGGAACACCCCGGGCGCTTCACCGGGCTGTTGGTCTGCGGCATCGTAGATGCCGTCGACCGGAATGCCCGACGGCGATCGGCGGTCGTCGCTCACGCCGTCCGAGCTCCGTCGACCTTCCGCACCGTGCTCATGACGAACTCGACGTCGTCCCGGCTCCCGATCAGGAGCGGGGTCCGCTGATGGAGCTCGGTTGGTCGGATGTCGAGGATGTTTCGCTCGCCGTCGGTCGCCAATCCACCCGCCTGTTCCGCGATGAACGCCAGCGGATCCGCCTCATACAGCAACCGGAGCTTCCCCTGGGGCGCCTTCGCATCCGCCGGATACATGAACACACCGCCTGCCAGCAGGTTGCGGTGGAAATCCGCCACCAGCGATCCGATGTACCGTGCCTTCTTCCGTTCCGCCGGATCCTCCACGCCCTTGAACTGCTGCACGACACGTCGATACCCGTCGGTCCACCGTTGGTAGTAGCTCTCGTTGACGCTGTAGTACTGCCCGGAGGGCGGCGTCTTGATATCGTGATTCAGGAGCCGGAACTCACCGATCGTGGGGTCGAGGGTGAAGAGGTGGACCCCGTGCCCCACGGTGTACGCCAGCACCGTGCTCGATCCGTAGATAACGTACCCGGCCGCGACCTGATCCCGGCCGACCTGCAGGCAATCCTCGATGGTTCCCGTGGTGCCCGTCGGCGTGACGCGCTGATGGATGGAGAAGATCGTGCCGATCGATACGTTCACGTCGATGTTCGACGAGCCGTCGAGCGGGTCGTACAGCAGCACGTACTTCCCGGGGTTCCGCTCCATCGGCACGGGAACGGGATCCCCCTCCTCTTCCGACGCCAGCACACACACCCGCCCAGTGAACCCAACCGCCTGCTTGATCGTCTCGTTTGCCACCACGTCGAGCTTCTGCTGTTCCTCCCCCTGGACGTTCTCCGCACCGAATGCACCCAGGACATCGACGAGGCCGGCGCGCCGGACATAGCCCGAAATCACCTTGGCGGCGAGGGCGATGTCGTAGAGCAGGTTGGTGAGATCACCGGTGGCTTCCGGATGCAAGCGCTCCTGCTGGAGGATGAACCGTTCGATGGTAACAAGTGACGAATCTGACACAGCATGCTCCCGGCAACGGTGAGTGACCGACCCTGGTCGACCCTATAATAGCGTCCATCCGTGCTGATGGTCACCGTCCCGCCGCGGTCGGTCCGATAGACGCGCGCACCACTGCGTTCCAACCGCTCGAGCACATCGTCCGACGGGTGACCGTAGGTGTTCCTGCCGACGCTGACGACGGCGGTCGTCGGCCGGAGTGCAGCTACAAACTGCCGGCTCGTGCTGCCCGCCGACCCATGGTGCCCGACCTTGAGGACATCGACATCCGGCACTCGGTCGAGCAATTCCCGTTCCACACGATGTCCGATGTCGCCGGTGAGCAGGAGATCGAAACAGCCGAATCGCAGGTGCAGGACGAGCGAGTTCTCGTTGGGCTCGAACTCTCCCGTGACCCACGCCGATGTCGGATGGAGCACGGCGATCGTGAGAGAATCCACGATCAGCGAATCCCCCGCCCGCCCGATCCGAAGATCCAAACCATATCGGTCTACGGTGCTGAGATAGTCGAGGTAGAGGCTCGTCCCCAACGGCTGTCCCGGCTCGACCACGACCCCAACCTCTACTTCCTCCAGCACCGCGGCCACGCCACCCAGGTGGTCGGCATCGCCGTGCGAGACGAGCACGGCCTCGAGTGATCGGATGCCGTGCCGACGGAGGAA
>JBDHJO010000082.1:0-11539 GCA_039586875.1 Gemmatimonadota bacterium
TGTCCCGTGGGAGCAGACGCGGGACGAGGTGTACCAGCGCTATCAGGTCGACCAGGCCGACGGGTACGACATCACGTCGCGCGGTCTGTACTGCAACGGCTGCTTTGCGGCGGGCATCAACTTCGCCGCCAGTATCGTGAGCCTGCTGTACGGTGCGGGCGACCTCGTCGAGACGATCAAGATCGGTGCGTTGACCGGGTGGGATGCCGACAACCCCACCGCGACCTGGGGCGGGCTGTTGGGCTTCATGCTCGGCAAGGAGGGCGTGGAACGCGCCTTCGGCCGCACCTTCGCCGATCGCTTCGACATCCACCGCACGCGACAGCACTTCCCCGTCGGGATCGACACGTTCGACGCGATGGCGCGGACCGGCGTGTTCGTCGTCGACCGCGTCGTGCAGGAGATGATGGGAGGCGGCGTCGATCTGGACCGGAACGTGTGGCACATCCCCGAACGACACTGAGTCGTGCGGTATGCACTGTGCCCTTCTGGGCGCTGGCGAGGGCCTCAACCGCCGGCACCGCGCGGGTCACGGTCGTTCGGCTGCGAACTCGGTGGTGGTGACGTCCGCCAGCGCGCCGCTGTCCATCCAGGTGCGCAGGGCACCGATGGACTGCGCGTACCCGATCTCCGCCACGTGTTCGACGGCGTCGAAATCGAGCAGACCGATGCCGCGGACATCGATGTTGAGGTAGAAGTCGGCCGCCCGTTCCTTCACCATGGCATCGCGCTCACGCGATGACGCGACGACCATCGCGCTCAAGACCGTCGTGCCGAGTGTCGGGATGTCCGGCGGCGTCGTCCACGGCAGCAGCTTCTGCAGTGCCAGGCGCCATCCGGACACGGCGAGGCCGAAGTCCGACGTGGCGACGAACCCCCGCGACGCACCGACGTCCACGGCGATGATGGGACCGAACGGATTGAGCTGACGCATCGGTCGAACGGGAAGGTTGTCGAGTACCCCGCCGTCCACGAGCAATTCCCCGTCCACCGGCACCGGCGGCAGGATGCCCGGGAGCGCGACGGACGCCCTGACCGCCCGCACGAGATCGCCGCGCCGGTGCACGTTGGTGCTCGCAGTCGACAGGTTCGTCGACACACAGAAGAACGGCAGCCAGAGATCTTCGATGTCCCACGTCGCCATCTCCCGCTCGATGCTCCTGGTCGTCCGGCGCCCCGCGAGGAGTGACACGATCGGCAGGGTGAAGTCCATCAGCGACCGAAACCGCTGACCGACGGTTGCCGCGGTGTGTGCGGCCGTCCGCCCCTGTGCCGTACCGGCGGCGATCGGCGCGCCGACGCTGGCCGCACCGATCATGTCGACCGGCACACCCAACTCCTCCAAGGCGCGCAGGACACCGAGATGCGCGAAGCCGCGCGCGCCGCCGCCACCCAGCACCAGGCCCACCGCGCGACCCGTCAGGAACCGGGCCAACCGGCTCAGATCCGCCTCCCGACGGTGCCGGACGTGGTACACACCCTGGGGGTTCGAGCCGTCCAGCCAGCGAGCCGTATTCCGTGGGCGGTCCGCATCGGACGGGTGCAGCAGCAGCAGGTGCCAGCGCGACTGCGTGACACCCAGGCGCTCGCTCACAGCCCGCAAGTCGGGCCGTGCCGACGCGTCCGCGACGGCAACCACGACATCGGACTGACGCACGCACCGCTCCGTCCATGCCGTCCACTCCGCGTCCGCCTGGTACACGAGGTACCGACTCTGCGCTTCCTCCTCCTCCAGCCACTGGATGAGCCGGAAGTGAGCCGGTTCCCCCGGGGTGGACTGCGCAATGCCCGGTGTGTCCAGCGCTCGATCCACTCCCGCACTCGTCAGGAGCGTCACCCGCCCGTGCCCCTCCATATGCCGCACGACTCCGGCGGTGACCTCCGCGAGGCCGACGGCAGGGTGGGCCGGAACGATGGCCGTGCAACTGACCGGGGTCTGGCTGGGGTCGTATCGTGTCCGCGGCGCGGAAAGGCGATCGGCGAGAAGCCGCGAGACTTTGAAGACCGTCCGCGGACTCCGCTCCAGCAGCAGTTCGAACATGTCCGGCGGCAGACGCACGAGTTCGCTGTCCCGAGCGGCGACGACCGTCCCGGAACGCCAGCGGTTCGTCAGCACCGCCGCTTCGCCCACGAGCTCGCCAGGGCTGACGGCGCCGACGATCTCGTCGTCTGCGCCCGGCCGCTGCACGGTCACGAGGAGGCGACCGGCCAGCAGGACGTACACCGCGTCGGGCTCTTCGCCCCGGTGAAACAGTACCGCACCGCTCGGCAGCGAGACCCACTCGATGCGACCCTCGAGATCGCGCATCACGTGCGGCAACAGAGGACCGAACGGGCCAAACATGAGGTTCAGATGATGCGTCAATTGCGCCCGCCGCATGCGCTGCAGCGCCAGCACATCGAGTTTGCGCCAGATCTCCGGGTGCTCGGCAAACAGCCGGGCCTGCGCCGGCCGATCGAGCACGGCCAGGCGACATGGTGTCGTCGCGCGGACCTCGCCCTGCTGGGCAGCTCCCGTCATGGCGGCAACCGCCCCCAGGATGTCTCCCGGGCCGCGCTCTTCGGTCCCCACGGCTTCCGCACCGCCGTGCGCCACGAGACTCCCCTCCAGCACCAGGTACACCGCCTCCGAGCCCCGGTCCGGGGCGAGGAGCACGGCATCCGCGTCGCACCGCTCCTCGCGGAGCGCGCCCGCAAACACGCCTACCTCCGCGGGGGTCAAGTCCGCGAGGAAGCCGCCGCGGTCTTGGAGCGACAGCAGCTCCGGCAACGTCACCATGCTGGGATCATCCGAACGGTTGGGGTGCACCGATAAGGAACAGAAGAAAGTCTGGTCAGATGGATGCCGCGTCAACCCGCGGGCCCGCGACGGCCCGCAGGTGGTGCGGACCGGCATCGAGTGCCGAACGCAGTGCAGGGTCGCGCGGGATGCTGCGGCCGTAACTGCGATAGGCCCACTTCCTTTGCACATCGTTCCGGGAATCCGCACTTTGACGGCATGCGCGTCGCGTGGAGCGGTCGTGTGCAGGGGACTGGTGGGCCGGATCATTACCGCGGGGGCGGCGCACACGATTGAGGATTCGGAGGCGAAGACATGCCGATCCACTTCAGTGACGTGGATGTCATCCCGGAACTCGAGGGTGTGGGTTCCGCGCTGGTGGTACCGTGTTACATGTGTCCCGCGGCGACGGTGGCCGTACGGGAGCACCGACCGTTCATGCAACTCCACAAGAGCCTCGTGGCGTCAGCGCCCTTCGAGGAGTACGTCGCGGCACTGCAAGCCCGGTTGGGCGACGAGGGCATCGAGACGGAAGTGTTCAAGAGCCGTCTCTACCATCAGTGGTTTCTCTGCATGTGGAGTGTGCGTCGAAGACGGAAGCTGCGCGACCGTGCGTGCGACCACGATGCCGTGGTCGTCCTGGGCTGCGAGTCCGCGACCGCGACCGTGCGGGAGGCGGCTGCATCGACAGGATGTCGCGTCGTGGAGGGTATGCAGGTTACCGGCATCATGAATGCGAAGATGCGGGTCCGCGTGCCCGGCAACATCACGTTCGAGGAGTGCGCGATCGTGCCGATCGGGCGGAGTGGGAAGACGGAGAGCGTAGCGTCCTGACGTGTGATGTGTTTCTTCACTCCAGCCGTGTCGCGTACGACTTCGCCGGTATGGCAGACTACGGGCCTTGTTAGGAGCTCCCGCGGCCGAAGCGCTGCCCACCGATCCCGGTGTCGTCTATCGCTACCGCGTGCACGCGGTGGTGATCAACGCACCGGCTCCGCGCGATCGTGATGCCCTCGCCGCCTATCACGTGCAGGTCGGTACGGTCGCCGACGACATCCTGCGATTCAGAACGGCTGCCGGTTCGCCCGTAGCTCGTCAGCGACTGCCACCCCACCGGAGCCCGCCGAGCTGACGGCCGCGGGCCGGGCGGGAAGCCAAACCCGGGCCGCGCTGGCGCGTGGGCGGGCGGTGAGGTACGGTCGTGTATGATGCGTGACCGTTCCATGTTTCCTCTGCTCGAAACGACCGATCGTTCCGCCTGCGGCACCGGCTTCATCGCCGAGTCGTCGGGGCGGCCGTCGCGCCGTGTGATGGTCTCGGCGCTCGGGGCGCTCCGCCGCCTGGTGCACCGCGGGGCCAAGGCGGCCGACGACGAAACCGGTGACGGTGCCGGTCTCATGACCGACGTGCCGCACGCATTCTTCCGCGACATCCTGGCGCGGGATGTCGGTGCGTCGCTGCAGGATGGGGAGCATCTGGCCGTCGCGATGGCATTCGCGGGATCCGGAGAGGAGCGCGTGCTCGAGTGGATGATCGAGCGCGCGGCGGCGGAGCGCGGGATGCGCTACCTGGGGTACCGGCCCGTACCCGTGCGACCCGACGTGCTCGGGGAGTTCGCACGAGGCGGCATGCCGTCGGTCGTGCAGTTCTTCCTTGCGTGCCGTGAAGGAGGTGCGCGGCCCCTCGAGTCCGAGTTGTACCTCCTGCGCCGGAGCGTGGAACGTGACCTGGTGGGCGATGGCGCGACCAGCATCTGCTCGCTGTCGTCGAAGACCATCGTCTACAAGGGGCTCCTCACCCCACGGCAGCTGGAGCAGTTCTACCCCGACCTCTCCGACGACCGCTGGGTCGCGCGGGTGGCCGTCTTCCATCACCGGTTCGCCACGAACACGCTGCCGTCCTGGGCGCTGGCGCAGCCCTTCCGTCTCGTGGCGCATAACGGTGAGATCAACACGATCCGCGGCAACCGGCTGTGGATGCGGGCGCGCGAGCGCGAGATGCACTCCTCGTTTTGGGGTGACGATCTCGCCGCACTGCTGCCGATCACCGGGGACGGGGTCAGCGACTCGGCGAGTTTCGACCACGTCCTCGAGTTTCTCCACCGGAGCGGGCGCGACCTCTTTCACAGCCTCATGTTGATGGTGCCGGACCCGTATCACGGGTCGACCGACGTGTCATCCGCCCTGCGGGATTTCTTCGTCTATCACGAGAACGTCATGGAACCCTGGGATGGCCCGGCCGCGCTGGTCTTCACGGACGGGGACGTGGTCGGCGCGAAGCTGGACCGCAACGCGCTCCGGCCGCTCAGGTACACCGAAACCCACGACGGGCTCGTCATCATGGCGTCGGAGGCCGGGGTGGTGGACGTCGAAGAGGAGAACCTGGTGCACAACCGGCACATGGGGCCGGGCGAGATCTTTGCCGTGCGGCTGGACGGCAGCGGGATACTGGGCGAGGAGGAGATCAAGGCGACGGTCGCGGCCGCCGAACCGTACAGCCGCCTGATCCGGCACGTGGCGGAGCTCGAGCGGGGCGGGTCGGAGTCGGAGTTCGGTGGGTTTGTGCTCCCTGCCGATGGATTCGACCGTCGCCTCCGGATCGCGCTTGGCTGGCACCGGGAAGAACTGGCGAAGTTCCTGGTGCCGATGAGCCGCAGCGGCCGCGAGCCGATGGGCTCGATGGGCGACGACACGCCGCCCGCGGTGCTGTCGCGCGGCGACCGCCGCCTGTACGACTACTTCAAGCAAGCCTTCGCCCAGGTCACGAACCCGCCCATCGATCCGATTCGCGAGGCGTCGGTCACCGGGCTCTACAAGTACATCGGCACCGAGCGCAATCTGCTCGCGGGGGAACCCGATCGGAGCACCGCAATTCGCATTGCCGGGCCCGTCCTGTCGACACGCGAAGTCGAGTGGCTGCGGCAATCGCACGCATGGTTCTCGCATGCGACCGTCTCCTGTCTCGCCGCGCGGGACGAACCGTTCGCCACCCGGCTCGAGGCGATCTGTCGTGAGGCCACCGAGGCGGTGGTCCGCGGCTGCCGGATCGTCTTCCTCAGCGACGAGCACGTCGACGAGGGCCACGTGCCCATCCCGATGATCCTCGCCGTGTCCGCCGTGCATCACCATCTGATCGAGCAGCGGAGCCGCAGCGCGGTGTCGCTCGTCTGTGTCACCGGCGACCTGGTCAGCGACCACCACCTCGCCTGTCTCGTGGCGGTGGGCGCGACGGCGGTCTATCCGTATCTGGGGTACGAGCTGATCCGCGAGCACGATGCCGAGCGCGAGGATTGGCCGGACGCCATGGCGCACTACCGGGCGGCCCTCGAACGCGGCCTGCTGAAGATCATGGCGAAGATGGGGATCTCGACGCTCAACAGCTACCACGGCTCGATGAACCTCCACGCACTGGGAATTTCACAGGATCTCCTGTCGCGGTACTTCCCCTCGATCGGCGGGAGGCTCGGTGGGATCGCCCTGGAGGACCTCAGGCGGACAGCGCTGGAGCGTCACGCACGTGCGTTCGGGGAGGGCGAACCGGAGCTTCTGGATCTCGGGCAGTTCCGCTTCCGCAAACGGGGCGAGCTGCACGGGTTCTCGCCCGACGTGGTGCGCCGCGTACAGGGGCGTGTGAAGGCGCCGACGTCCACGCCGAAGGGCGGTGCTGCGGTCGTCCACGTGCGCGACGTGCTCCGGTTCAACCCGGCGGCGCCCGTGCCCGTGGAGGAGGTGGAGCCGGCCGACCAGATCCTGCACCGGTTTGGGTGCGGTGCCATCTCGTTCGGCGCGGTGTCCGACGAGACCCACCGCACCCTGGCACGCGGGTTCCACCTCGTCGGTGGGCGAAGCAGCAGCGGGGAAGGGGGCGAGGCCGCCGACCGGTACGCACCCGGTGTCCGCGACCGGAGTGCCAACTGTTACATCAAGCAGGTGGCCAGCGGGCGGTTCGGTGTCAGCACGGGGTACCTCGCGGCGGCGCGTGAGATCCAGATCAAGATGGCGCAGGGAGCCAAACCCGGTGAAGGCGGCCAACTCCCCGGGCACAAGGTGAGCCTCGAGATCGCGAGCGCGCGCTCCACCACACCGGGCGTCCCGCTCATCTCGCCGCCGCCGCACCACGACATCTACAGCATCGAGGACCTGGCGCAGTTGATCTGGGACCTCGAGCAGGTCAATCCCCGCTGTGCCGTATCGGTCAAACTCGTCGCGCAACCCGGGATCGGCACCATTGCCTGCGGTGTGGTCAAGGCCGGGGCGGACGTCGTGCTGGTCGCGGGTGGGGACGGCGGCACCGGCGCCTCCCCGTTGGGCTCGCTGAAGCACACCGGTATGCCGTGGGAGGTTGGCCTTGCGGAGACGCACCAGGCGCTGACGGCCGCGGGCCTGCGCGGTCGGGTGCGATTGCGCGTCGACGGGGGCATCCGGGATGCGCGGGACGTGGTCGTCGCCGCGCTGCTCGGTGCCGAGGAGTTCGATTTCGGCACGGCCGCGCTGGTGGCGCTCGGGTGCGTGATGGCCCGCCAGTGTCACCTGAACACGTGCCCGGTGGGAATCGCCACGCAGGACCCGGCGTTGCGGCGCAAGTTCACCGGCACACCGGAGCAGCTGGCCGACTACCTGCGCTCCCTCGCCGAGGAGGTCCGGGCGGTACTCGGCGAACTGGGTTTCCGCGCTCTCGACGACGCTGTCGGTCGCACCGACCGGCTGCGGGTCGCGGACGCGAACGCGGTGGCCACGCTCGCGGACCGCCTCGATCTGACGCCGATCCTCAATCCGCGGGCGCCGCACGGTCTGCCGCTGCCGGTGAAACGGGAGGAGACGCCGGACCGCGAGCGCGTGGCGACATTGGACGAAGCGGTGATCGACGAAATCCGGCGGAAGATCCTCACCCATGGCCAGGCGGTGCTGCATCGCTCGGTCAAGAACACCGATCGGGCCATCGGCGCGCGGCTGGCGGGGGAGTTGACCTTCCTGTATGGGGCCCGGGGCTTTCGCGGTCGGATCCAGCTTCGTCTCGATGGCGTCGCCGGGCAGAGTCTCGGCGCATTTCTGATCGACGGCGTGGAACTCCGGTTGCGCGGGCTGGCCAACGACTACGTGGGCAAGGGCATGTCCGGGGGCTTGATCACTATTCGTATGCCCCGCGGCATCCGCGAACAAGGTCGAAGCCACACCGTGATCGGCAACGTGGCGCTCTACGGCGCAACGGCCGGGACGCTGCTCGTGGCCGGCCGCGCCGGCGAGCGCTTCGCCGTGCGCAACAGCGGTGCCTCGGCGGTCGTCGAAGGGCTGGGGGATCACGGGTGCGAATACATGACGCGCGGCACGGTGATCGTGCTGGGCGACGTGGGGCACAACTTCGGGGCGGGCATGACCGGCGGTGTCGCCTATCTGCTGCCGCAGTCACCGACCTGGCGGCAGCATCTCAACACCGATTACGTGCGCCCGGAGCCGATGACGCCCGCGGACGAGGATCTCGTACTCCGGCTCCTGCGAGAGCATGTGTTCCATTGCGGTTCCGTCATCGGTCAGACGCTGCTCGACGAGTGGCCGCGGCGTCGCGCCGAGCTCGTGCGCATCGTCCCGTTGGCCCAGGACATCGTGGACTTCCGGGCGATCTACGACCAGCAGATCGCCGCACGGATGGGCACCTTGCTGAATGAGTGAGCGGTGGGGCACGTGAGGTCGGTCTGGGGCTCCGATCCGCCACGGGGATCGGCGCCCCGACCACTCCGGCGGCCGTACGGCATGATCAACGGCCCGATTTGGAGGCGTCTCCCCCCCGCGCACGCTGCCCCGGTCGCCTTGCAGTGCCTTCGCCAGGCGCCATCGTTTGGAGCGCCACCTCGGTGAGGTGGGGCGGAGCTCACCCCGCCGACCGCATTACCGGGAATCTCGATGCCGCGAATCGAACTGTACGTGAACTACGAACACCAGGCGACGATCACGCTGGAGTCCTCCACGGTCGCCATCGGGCGCGACCCGGCCTGTGCCGTTCACCTGACGGACGATCGCGTGTCCCGTATCCATGCCTTGCTGCACGCCGACGGCTCCGGCCACATCCTGGAAGATCGGAGCACCAACGGAACCAAGGTGAACGGCGTTACTCTCGACGGGAGTCAGACGCTCCGGCCGGGCGATGCGATCTTCATCGCCAAGTACACGCTCATGTACCAGTCCGACAATGTTCTGAGTGGCGAACTGGACGCGACCGTCGGGCCCGACTGGGCATGAGGTCCGGGGCCGAGGACCTGCGGCGTCGGTCGGCCAACCGCAACAAAAAAGCTGCCCCCCGCACGGAGGGCAGCCTTTCGGATCGACGGCGCCGGCGTCAGTAGATCAACTCAGCCCAGCGGCCGTCCTCGATCATCCGGTCCTTCAACTGCTCGTACTCCGCCGCCGACCCGATCTTCGCGAGTGCCTCGTCCAGCTGGCCGCTGATCTGCTTCAGGCCGGCGACGTACACGTAGGTCTTCGGGTCCTGCAGTAGCGTCCAGACCTCGTCGGCGTTCTGGGTAATGGCCCCTTCCAGGTCGACCGGCGCGTCGAAATGCGGGCGCGGGCTCAGCACCTCGAACGCCTTGAAGGTCTCTTCGTCGTAGTAGTACTTCAGATCGGCGTTCTGATCGTTCATGTACGCCAGCTCGATCCCCTTCATGGCCCCGTGGTACAGGCGCACCTTGCCCTTCCAGCCACCCAGTTCGCTGTAGATGTGCTTCACGAACGCCCGGAACGGGGCGATGCCCGTCCCCAGTCCGATCATCAGCAGGTTGGCGTCGTTGTCCTTGGGGAGCGTGAACGCGAGGTTGTAGGGGCCGACCAGCGTGACGTAGTCGCCCTGCTGCAGATCGCAGAGATAGTTCGATGCCTTCCCGTCGTAGCGCTCGCCGTTGAACTCGTCGATGTACGAACAGCGCTTCACCAGGAGCGAGATCACCGGCTTGAAGTCGTCGCCCGTGCGGCCGTCGGCAATCGAATACAACCGCAGGTACTGCTTCTGCCCGTGCTCGTGTGGGCCTGGAACCAGGACGCCGACGCTTTGCCCCACCCGGTAGCCGAACTCGACGTCGTCGACGGCGAGGTCGATGTGCCGCAGCTCCGTGTCGCTGTCCTCGGGAGTGATCCGCGCGGTGCTCACAACGGCCGCGCGCATCGGACTGGATGTGTCGTAGTCGTTCAACCGCATGCTCTTCTCATACTCCATCGTCAGGGGTGCCAGATTCCCATCAGGCCACCGGTCCATCGCCCCCGCGCCAGCGGCCTCCGTAAGATAGTCCGGTGACTCCTATTGCCAATCGCTCGGGGAGCAAACACGTTCTTCGGATGCATGCGCCCTCCCGACCGTGCAATTCCTGCGATTCCCCGATCCCGGCAGATGCCGCCTTCTGTCCAGTGTGCGGCGCGGCAGCGCCAGCCGATCTGCACGCTGCGTCCGGCGAGACGTTCGACGATCGACTCACGGCCGCGCTGAGCGACCGCTACCGCGTGGAGCAGGAGCTGGGGCAGGGGGGAATGGCCGTCGTGTACCTGGCGCATGATGTCAAGCACGATCGCGACGTGGCGCTGAAGGTGATGCGGCCGGAGCTGGCCGCGGCGCTTGGGGACACGGGGACCAAGCGGTTCCTGCGGGAGATTCAGATCCTCGCGCGGCTCAATCATCCGCACATTCTGCCCGTTCATGATTCGGGTGAAGCGAACGGCGTGCTGTACTACGTCATGCCGTATATCGAAGGAGAGTCACTCCGCACGCGAATGCAGCGTGAGGGCCCGCTCCCCATCGACGAGTCGCTCCGCATCGCCCGCGACATCGCGTCCGCCCTCGACTATGCGCACTCGCTCGACATCGTCCACCGCGATATCAAGCCCGAGAACATCCTGCTCCACCACGGCCAGGCGATGGTGGCGGACTTCGGGATCGCGAAAGCCGCGAGCGCGGCGGGTGAACGTCTGACCGAGACGGGCCTCGCCGTGGGCACGCCGCTGTACATGAGTCCGGAACAGGCGAGCGGCGATCCGACCATCACCGGGCAGAGCGATCTTTACTCCCTGGCGTGCGTGCTCTACGAGATGCTGGCGGGAGAGCCGCCGTATACCGGCCCGTCGATCCAGGCCGTGCTGGCGAAGAAGCTCACCGAGCCCGTGCCGCGCATCAGCGCGGTGCGGGAGACGGTGTCGGCCGACCTGGAGGGGGCGCTCACCCGCGGGTTGGCCAAGCAGCCGGCGGACCGCTGGCTGGGTGCGGGCGACGTGGCCCAGGAACTGGAGACGCTGCGCGCTCCGGGGGAGGGTGCGACACGGCCCGCGCCGGCGGCGGATCGACGAGCACCGACGCACCGTCGGACCAAGCTGGTGGCCGCGGTGATCACCGTGGTCGCGGGAGCGACCGGGGTAGCGCTGTTCGGACCGTGGCGAACGACCGACGGTGTCGATGCCCGTCGCGTCTTCGTTGCCGCCTTCACGGACGAGACCGGCGCGGCCGAACTCTCGGCCATCGGGCGAATGGCCCAGGACTACGTCATCCAGATTCTCACCGAAGCGCAGGTGGCGGAGGTGGTCGATCCGCTCACGGCGATGGCGGTGACGCGGAACGTGGTGACCGCCGGCGTCGGGGGCGGGGACGCCATGGCGCTTGCGGCCGAGGCGCGAGCGGGGACCATCGTGACCGGTACCTACTATGCCTCCGGGGATTCCGTGCACATCCAGACGCGGATCACCGATGCGCGACGGAACAGGGTGGTCAGTACGGTGGGGCCCGTGTCCG
>JBDHJO010000083.1:0-11492 GCA_039586875.1 Gemmatimonadota bacterium
GACGATCCGCAGCTTCATCCCACGCCTCGCACCCCGCACCTCGACGCGGTCCCCTCCCCCTCCCAGATGGAGTCGAAGCTCCGTCGTCTCGTCGGCGCCGAACCGGCGGTGCCAGAGCGTATCGCCGCTCGCTCCCGACCCACGCTGCACGACGAGCAGACTCGACCCATCCTCAGCCCGTTCGATCACGAATGTTTCGGCCTCGTCCGATCCGCGCACATCCACCTGCTTGGCCAGGAGCCGGTAGTACTCCCTCGCCTTGTCATGCAGTTGTTCCCGGCGCGCCTTGAGCGCTCGGGCCATCCTCGCACCGTCGATCAACACGTACTCGGGCGGGAGCTGCAACACCGCCTGGTCGATGATCGAATCCGTTAAACGCTCCTGAATGTCGGTGGCGACCGAGTCCCACACGGACCACTCGAGCTTCACGAGGAAGTGGCGATCGAGATCGCGGCCGTTCCACACGAACGCCCACGCCGGCGGCATGCGATCCCCAAAGTTCAGGAGCTGCGGGACGTATTGGCGGGCGAGCCACAGCAAGACCCCGTCAAACCGCACGAATGCCTGATCGCGATCCTCCGGCACGGGGGTCCACTCGATGACGGCACCGGTGTCGGCCGGATGACGGAGAAACGTCCACTGCCCGCGATGCCGATCCCAGTCACCGATCCAGTAGTCGAACAGCCGTGCAGCCAGGAACCGCTCGAGATCGAGCACGTTGCGCGTGTCTTCCCGCATCCGCAGCTCGAACTCGTCGGCGTCGAGAATCTCGACCGCGTCGTCGAAGGCCCCGACCTCGGGCTCGATCGTCGCTCGGCGCTCGAAGAACCCCAACGTGCCTGCAAACCGTTCGCGATGCTCGCCAAGTCGAGCGTCGTCCGGGAGGATCACAAGGCGCGGATTGGTGTGGGGCGTGCCGATCGCGTTCAGCAGGGGAGCGACGACGGCCGGAGCAGCCGGGTGCTGCGCGCTTGTCTGATCCTTGACGATATCCTCGACGATCGTCCCCTCGAGCTCGGGTGGCAGAACCGACGGATCCTTGTCCACCGACCGAAAGCCGTACATGAACCCGTCGGCGCCTCTAAACCAGATGGACTTGGTCTGAAATCCACCCCCGACGGACACCGGGGTGAGCCCCCCGCCGGCCCTCCCGAGGTCCAGCACCTCGACCGTGAGCGGCGTGGTCCACAGATCGCGATAGAAGCCACCGAAGAAGAACCGGCGCAAACCGCCGGCGGCGTAGTGGGCACCGGCGGCGACCGTGACCGAGTCACCCCCGGCGTCCTGCGCCGGCGCCGAATCCACGTGGCCCATGGCGATCAGCCCTGCGACTAATGCTCCGCACCGGACCAACCGTCGTATCGAGATTGGAGTCGCGTCACCCATCATGCACCTCCCCGAGCCACATGGTGAAGGCTTCCGTCGTCTCCCCCGTCTCGGCCACCTCGACGACCGCCAACCGCGCGCGACCGTCTCGCAGCAACTGCAGGCGCATGTACCCGCTGACGGCTGCGGCGTAGCGCGAATCATCGAGATGCACGACACGGGTCGTATGCGCAAAGTACCCCGCACCGCTCACGAGCACGTGACCGAACGTCGAGTCCGCGATGACCTGTAAGTTGTGCTCGTGTCCGCCCGCGTAGAAGAGCACGTCGGCGCCCGCAAATGCCGCACGCAGCGAATCGGTCAGTACACGATAGCCGTCGCCGGAGAGATCCTGATCGGAGATGCCGGCCATCCGCGCGACCGGGTATGCCGACCCGATGATGGGCAGGGGAACCCAGAGCCATGGCTCGAGGGCGCGCAGCGGGAACACGTGATCGAGCACGCCGAAGTGGCCTCCGTGCACCCCCCCCGTGGCCAGGGGATGGTGTCCCACCACGCCTATCGTTGCAGAACCGATGGCGAGGTTGCGGATTGCCGACGCCACCTCTCCCATCGAGTCGGCCGCACAACGGGAGGTAGGATGTTCGGGGCGATCGTGCGGGTGCAACCACCACTGAGTGTCCAGTACCACGAGGCGAAAGCGCTCCGTGACGGTGATGACCTCGGGTCCCGGACACCCCCCGGTCGGCAGCAGCGAAACCCGAGCGAGGTGCTCACGCGCCAGGAGGGAGTCGAACCGCACGATCGAGGCCCACCCCTCCTCTCCGGAACGCGCCCAGTCGTGGTTCCCCGGGACGAAGACCCCACGTGCATCGGTACCGCGCAGAGCATCGACCTGAACCCGCAGGCGTCGCTCCGCCTCAGCGCGATCCGCATGCTCCGGTGCCGGAATCCCCTTCGGGTACACATTGTCACCCATGAAGACGACCGTCACGTCACCCGCTCGCCGGCGCAATTCGGACCCGAGGGCAGCCAGAACCTGGTCGTCCGGCCGAGCAGCACCGGCGTCACCAATGAGGTACACCGTCGCCGTCACCGCGGCGGCAGGCACGGCCGGCGCCGGCGGTGTCTGCAGACGCGGTCCCGAGTGACATCCGATCTGGCAACCCACGAGCAGGAGGCCGCCGACGCGGGTGCAGCGTCGCATGTGGTTAGCGACCGCTCGCCGCTCGTTCGAGGACATGCTCGACATCCCGGCCGGACGGGTGCTGGAAAAGTCGCAGGTCAAAATGCGGTGCGATCGCTAGCAGGTGGTCGAAGATGTCGCCTTGAATGCCTTCGTAGGCCTCCCAACCGATGTCGTTCGAAAACGCATAGATCTCCAACGGCAGGCCGTCAGGGGTGGGTGCCAATTGGCGCACGATGAGGGTCATGCCCTGATGGATCTTCGGATGATTCTTCAGATAGCGCACGACATAGGCCCGGAACGTCCCGATGTTCGTGAGTCGCCGTTGATCAACCTCGTGGCCCGCTGGCGTCGAGGCGCCAGCTTCCGCCAATTCCTGCTGCTTACCACGGATGTAGTCCGCCAGGAGGGCAATCTTCCCGAACCGCTCTACATCGTCCGGCTCGAGAAACCGCACGGTTCCCATATCGATGTGGACGGAACGTTTGATCCGACGGCCGCCCGACTCCGACATGCCTCGCCAGTTCTTGAACGACCCGTCGATCAGCTTGTGGGTCGGGATGGTCGTGATCGTCTTGTCCCAGTTCTGCACTTTGATCGTGTGCAGGGCGATATCGACGACATCACCGTCTGCACCGAACTGCGGCACCTCGATCCAATCTCCCACCCGCACGAGATCGTAGCTCGCGAGCTGGAGGCTCGCGACGAACGAGAGGATCGTGTCGCGGAAGATGAGGAGCAACACCGCCGTCATCGCGCCGATGCCGCTCAGGAAGACCAGCGGGGACCGATCGACCAGCGTCGCCACCACGACGATGCCGCCGAGCAGGTACAGCACGAGCTTGGCGATCTGGACGTATCCCTTGACGGGCCGGTGCTCCATGCGCGGCAGGGATTGGAGGATGGCCCCTGCGGCACTCAGGAACGCGCCCGCCGAGAGCAAGGCGACGAGGACCATTGCAGCGCTCGCGGCTTGGCTGAGCGCGGCCGCAACCGCAACGGGGAGGTTGGGCAGCAGGCGAACCCCGTAGTACACGACCGCGGCGGGGGCGATGTGCGCAATACGGGAGAACACGTGATACTCGTGCAGGACATCGTCCCACTGGAACTGCGTGCCGCGCACGAGCCGGCCGATCGTCGTCAACAGGATATGTCTCGTAACGATGTCGGCCACGATCGCCGCAACGAGTACCAACCCGATGCCCGTGAGAACGCTGCTCAACGTCGGTTGCGTGACCCATGTCCACCAGCCGGCCGTCGCGGTGGTGTCGGTTTGCGCCAGCAGTCCGGCGAACATCACAGCACACCTCCGCACGCTTCCTGTATCATCCTGACCTCCCGGATGGAATCTCCCTACCGCCGGGCCACCGATCGCCCGTCACGTGGCCGCAAGGGCCCGGACCTTCCCGATCGCCCCATCGAACTGCTCCGCGGCCTTGCCCACATACAGCTCCACCTCATCGACATAGCCGTCCGCCGAGGCGGACCACACGCGGTTCAGGTACCGTTCCCCAGCGGCAAACGCGTTCATCACATCGGCGTACGCCTGCAGCCCATGCACGTGGGCGATGCTCTCCCGGGCCTCGGCGAACCGCGCCAGCTCGTTCGCAAACGTCGCGTCGATGAAGTATCGCACGTCATACGGATCCATGGTCGGCAGTTCAGCCTGCAATGCGCCGAAACCCGTGACCACGTTCTCCAGGCTCTCCCGCACGACCTGCATGTTGGTGGCGAGCTTCCCTTCACCACGTGCTTCACGATGCATCGCCACCCGTACCAGCACGATTCCGACCGCGGCTACGCCCGCGGCGGCGGCGAATTCCGCCCACCGCACCATCTCCTCATCGAGGACGGTCGCGAGTGCGCCACCAAGGAACCCAATCACGATGAAGACGTATCCCAGTACTTGCATCATGGCTCAGCCTCCCATGCCGGCGGCAACGAAGTACAGCGCGAAGCCCACCCCGACCAGCGCCTCACCGACGATGAGGCCGGCTGCGACGGGAACGCCAACATCCTCACTGAACCGGGTGCCGACCTTCCAATCGGTGACGATCCGCAGGATGGTGCCGATGCTGTAGGTGAGGACGATGTTGAACGGCAGGTAGAAGCCCAATCCCACGAGGATACCGAGGCCGCCGACACCACTCGAGCTCAGCAGCGCACCGAGGCCGGCCCCGGCCGCATATTTCTGGATCGGGACGTCCCCGCCGAGAATGCCCTGGATCATGCTCGCGAGAGCCTGGCCCTGCGGGGCCGGGAGCCGATCACTCCCCAACCCGTAGGCCTGATGCAGCACGAAGATCAGTGCCATGATGACGATCGGCCCCAGCCAGGTCGCCAGGAACTGACCCGCCTGCTGTTTCCGCGGCGTGGCACCGACCAGGTATCCGGTCTTGAGATCGAGCATCAGGTCCGTGGCCTGCGCCATCGCGACACAGGCGGCAGCGCCGACCATGACCGATGAGACGATCGCGGCACTGTCCCCGATACCGCTCGCGATCACGATGAGGATCGTCACGGCAATCAGGGTCATGCCGCTGAGCGGGGACCAGTTTGTGCGCCCGATGCATTCGGAGAGAATCACGCCGGCCACCCAGATCCAGAGCGTTCCCATGATGGCCATGATGGACCCACGGAAGAACCCGACCTCTTGTGTCGACAGCACCGCGATGACAAGCAGCAGCAGTGCTGCCGCGCCAACGGCAATGTAGAGGAGCTTGATCGGCATCTCGTCGGTCGACACGGCCGTCTTCACCTTCGATGCCGACTGCATGCTGTGCACCGCACTCACGATCAGGGGCAGGGCCAGCACGATGCCCGCCAGGGCCCCGCCGATCAGCATGCCGATCCCCACCGGCCGGAAGAGCGTGAGCCTGAGCCAGTCGGTGAGTCCGAGATCGGCGGCGGCCAGGGTCGCCGGGGTCGGAAGCAGCCCAAAGCCGGACAGGAAGGGTGCGAGAATCCAGTAACACACGTACCCGCCGACGATGAAGAAGAACCCACCCTTCCCCGCGATGAACCCGACGCCGACGGTCAGCAGCGACACGTACCAGATGCCGTTCATGTACTCGGGGAGCCCAATGAGCGCACCGAGGTTCCAGTTCTCGAATCCGGTGGTCTGACTGGTGAAATGGAGCAGCGCGCTGATGCCGGCGCCTGAGAGGAGCAGGATCGCCTTGCGCACCCCCGCGCCCGGTGACTTCAGGATCGTGGCGACGGCCACCCCGCCCGGGTAGGTCAGGCGCTCGAAGTCGATCATCTGCTTCCGGAGCGGGATGATGAACGCGATTCCCAACACCCCGCCCGCCATGCACGCAAACACCATGAGGATGGCATTGAACTCGGTCTCGCCGAGAATGAAGAGCGCGGGCACGGTGAACATCATCCCCGCCGATGCCCCGTTCACGGCGCTCGCGATCGTCTGGTTGATGTTGTTCTCGACGATGCTGTTGCGGCCGAGCAGGCCGCGCAGAATGCCGAAACCGAGGATCGCGGCCAGTTCTGAGCCCTCGATCGAAAAGCCCAGGATGAGCGCGGCGTACCCGATGCTGAGGGCAATGACGATGCCGAGACCGTAGCCGACGATGATCGCGGTCCCGGTGAGCTCGGGATATGGCCCTCGGCGGATGGGGCGTCCGGCAGTAGCCGTGGGGTTGGACACGAGCCCGTCCTTTCCGTTCAGATGCGAAACACCCGACGTGCTGGAGAACCTCCCAATTCTGCGGGTTTGACCGCAGCCGTGCCACCCCGTCGGCAGGTCCGAATAAACGCTGCCGTGCGGTGTACCTTTGGTATCGAAGCCCGCATTGACCGTGGAGGGTGGCGGTGGAACTCACAGTACCGACCAACGACGTCCCGAGCGACCGCCCGTTAGTGCTGCGTGTGCGTTCCGGCGATCGGGACGCCTTCGGTGAGCTCGTGTTGCGGTACATGCAACGGGCCTACTATGCGGCCTTGGGGATCGTGGGATCCCACGACGACGCCCTCGATCTGTCGCAGGACGCCTTCGTCAGGGCGTTCCGGGCCCGCGGCTCGCTGGATCCGGATCGCCCGTTCTACCCGTGGCTATACCAGATCCTGCGGCGGCTCTGCTTCAATCATCTGCGCAACCAGAGGACCAGGCGCGCGCGGCTTGCGGAAGCCACGAGCTGGCTCGTCGACACGGCGGAGGACCGAGCAGCTCCGCTCGCGCCCGACCGCGCCGTCGAGCGAGCTGAGTTGCGCGAGCGCGTCGAGCAAGCCATCGGCACGCTGCCGCCGCACGAGCGGGAGGTGCTGGTGATGCGCGAGTTCGAAGGGCTCAAGTACCGGGAGATCGCCGATCTGCTCGGCATTCCCATCGGCACCGTGATGTCGCGGCTGTATGCCGCACGACGGGCGCTGGCCGCCGTCCTCGAGGAGGGAGTATGAGTGGCAATTCCGACGTTCGGACGGACGAGCGCACGCGCCATCTCATGATGGCGGCGCTCGATCACGAGCTGCCGCACGCCGATGTTGCGGAGCTCGACCGGCTCCTGGCGGACGACCCGGTCCTTCAGGCAGAGTGGCGTCAGCTGCAACGGGTCAAGGAGGTGACTACCACCATGCGACTGCAGGAACCTCCACGCGAGGTGTGGGACGGCTATTGGCTCGGCATCTATCAGCGGATGGAACGTGGCCTCGCCTGGATTCTCGTGTCCGTTGGCGCCATCATCGTGCTCTCGTGGGGTGCGTGGGAAGGCTTGCGCGAGCTCTGGTTTGACGACGGATTGCCGATACTGGTCAAGGTCGGCGCCGCGACGCTCGTCGTCGGCGTCGTCGTGCTCGTCGTCTCCGTCGCGCGAGAGAAGCTGTTCGTACGGCGAACCGATCCATACAAGGACGTGTTACGATGATCATCACTCCCGGTTCTCACGTGCCCGGCCACCGCACCGTCAAGAGTGTCGGACTGGTCCGCGGCAACACCATCCGCGCTCGCAATATCGGGCGCGATATTCTCGCGGTCATCAAGAACATGATCGGCGGCGAGATCGAGGAATACACGAAGATGATGGCGGAGGCGCGTGAACAGGCCATCGACCGCATGACCGCGGAAGCTACGCATCTTGGCGCCAACGCCGTGGTCAACATGCGGTTCTCGACCTCCTACATCATGGGCTCGGCGTCGGAGATTCTGGCATACGGCGAGGGAGTCATCATCGAGCCCGAGTGAGGGCCGAGGACGGGAGGAGCACATGCGGAGGATCAAGCTGGCGACCGCCGTGGTCGCCATCGGGGCGATGATGATCGGCGGCACATCGGCAGGGCACGGCCAGGACACTTCGCTCGCCGGACAGTGGGACGGCGCCATTGCCGTCCTCGGGAGCGAGCTCCCCATCACGGTGCATTTCGCAGCAGGCGACACGCTGACGGCGACCATCGATATTCCCGCACAGGGCGCGATGGGATTGCCGCTTCGGAACGTGTCCCGCGAGGCAGCCCGGGTGTACTTCGAGTTGATGGGAGGACCCGGACTCGCGGTCTTCGACGGGCGGCTCGACGGTGACTCGATCGGCGGGACATTTGCACAGGCGGGCGTCAACGGGACCTTCGGGTTGAGGCGGGCAACTGATGCAGCGGCCGGTCCATCCGCTGACGACGAACCGCTTCCCTACGGTGCCGAGGAGGTCACGTTCACAAACGGCGACATCACGCTTGCCGGCACGCTGACGCTCCCCGCGGGTGAAGAACCGCACCCCGCGGCCGTGCTCATCACGGGGTCGGGCGCGCAAGACCGGGATGAGTCGGTGTTCGGCATGCAACCCTTCCGGCTCCTCGCCGACCATCTCACCCGTGCAGGTATCGCCGTGCTCCGGTACGACGACCGTGGCGTGGGAGGATCGAGCGGGAACGTGCAACTGTCCACGACGAGTGACTTCGCCGATGATGCGCTGGCCGGCGTGGCGATGCTCAAGAGTCGGCCGGACATCGATGCCGAACGGATTGGGCTCATCGGACACAGCGAGGGCGGCATTGTTGCACCGATCGCGGCAAACCAGTCGACCGATGTCGCCTTCATCGTTCTCTTGGCGGGAACGGCCGTCTCTGGCGCCGAGATCCTGGTCGCGCAGGCCAAGGCGATCCTGGAGGCAAACGGCGCCGACTCCGAACAGCTCGCGGAACAGGAGCGCATCCAGCGCATGACCTTCGCGGCTGTGCGGGCCGACACGGGGTGGGACAACCTTCGGGTCGAGATCGAGCGCCAGATACGACGGAGCATAGAGGAACTGCCCGTCGAGCAACGGAGTGCCATCACCGACATCGAGACGATGATGAGGACGCGCGCTGACCAGCAGTTGATAGTCGTCCGCACCCCGTGGTTTCGGTCCTTCTTGGATTACGATCCGGCGACGACACTACGTGCGGTCCGCGTACCGGTGCTCGCCGTGTTCGGGGCGCTTGACCTGCAGGTGCCGCCATCGGTGACGCTCGAGCCCATGCGTGCGGCACTCGCGGCCGCTCCGACCGACGACGTCACCATCGAGGTTATCGAGGGAGCCAACCACCTCTTCCAAGCTGCAGCAACCGGGAGCCCGAACGAGTACGCAAGCCTCCCGAAGGAATTCACTCCCGGCTTTGCGGAGCTGTTGAGCAACTGGGTCCTCGCACGCGTGAACTGATCGTCGCATCCGAAGGCCCGTGCACATCACGGACCGGGGGGCCGGCGTCGAAACGCCGGGCCCCGTCGCCGCTTCACTGCCTTGCTGCTGTTACCAGCCGTCACTCCCGTAACAGGTCGGCCCGCGCCACCACGACCTCACGGCATTCCCCTCGCGCGTCGCGAACTCCGTATCCCGGGGCCACATGTTGTCCGTCACATCCCCATCGGGAAAACGACACCGAGGATCGAGTAACACCTTCTCGACTGCTCGACCACCGAAGTCCAGTACCGCGTCGAAGGTCCGACTCCCGCTGAACCAGACATCGACCGGGAATGTCACGACCGCAGTGCTGTCGTCGAGCATCTCGCTATTGGGCATCGGGGACACCGCAGGC
Source organism: Gemmatimonadota bacterium (assembly GCA_039586875.1). Lineage (GTDB taxonomy): Bacteria > Gemmatimonadota > Gemmatimonadetes > Gemmatimonadales > GWC2-71-9 > JAOTVV01. Next base: position 9,530 of record JBDHJO010000083.1, read on the forward strand.
CCACCACTCGCCAGCCGCACCTTGAGTACGACTGGGGACGGCATCTGCCCAGCCTGGTGCACCGTCACGGTCGTCCTGCCTCCAGCCGTGTGTACGTCTTGGATCGCTCCGTCGACCGCGTCGGTCGTGAAGAGCCAGTAATACCAGAACCAACCGAGATCCTGCCCCAGCGCCTCGCTCATGAGGAACGCATAGTCCCACGGGGAGGGGTGCTTGAACCGCCACGCCTTCGCGTAATCGCTCATAGCGTCCCATACGGCGGTGTCTCCCACGATCCCCCCGAGCATCGAGAGCATCGGCGTCGCCTTGCGGTACGCCTGAAACCCGTACATCGGGCCACCGTAGTTCGCGTTCCACATCAATGGCGCTTCGGACTCCAGGCCGCTGATCAGCCCGTACGATTGCCCTGACCCATCGAGGTTCGGTTCCTCGCCGTCGCGATGGGCATCGGACAACTCGCCCATGTAGTCGTCGAACCCTTCGTCCATGAACCCGTACCACGTCTCGTTCGTCCCGACCATCATTGGCCACCACTCGTGCCCGACCTCATGGTCGGCCGCCCCGCGCGCGGACATCAGGAACATCGGATACTCCATCCCCCGCTCCGGGCCGTCGGCGAGCGTCATCTGCGGGAACGCGTACGGCATCCACAGATCGGAGTAGAACGCGAGCGCGTGCACGGTGGCCTCGGCCGCACCATCGAAGTCCGCTTTGCTCTCTGGCGGGTAGAGCAGGTGCACGGGAATCGGCCCGCGCTCGGGGATATGGGCCCGGGTCGCCTCCCAGATGTACGCGGCGGACGTGGCCCACGCGAAGTCGTTCACCGTGTCTGCCACGAACCGCCACCGCAGGCGATCACCGTCCAGCGTCGCATTCCCCGCGCCTCGCTCATCAGGCCCAACGATCATCTGCAGGTCGTCGGACTCCAGGATCCCGCCGAGCCGCTCGCGCGTGCGTGCGGAGAGCACCGCCTCCGGGTTCCGTAGCACGCCGGTGGCACCGACCAACCAGCCGGCGGGGACATCGATGGTCACATCGAAGCGCCCGAAGTTGTTGTAGAACTCCGACGGGCCGAGATACGGCTCCACGTTCCAGCCTCGGAGATCGTCGTACACGGCGACCCTCGGGTACCACTGCGCCACCTGAAAGACGGAGTCCCCCCAACTCCCCATGCGCTGCCCACGACCATCGGCGACGAGTGGAACCTTGAAGTTCCAATCCACTTCCAGCGTAGCCTGTGCACCGGGGGCTATCGGTGTCGGGAGGGTGACGGAGGCATTCGTCTCGTCGAGATCGTACGCAGCCAGGGTCGTCGCTGGCGGCTCAGGGCCGCCGAAGAACCTGAGGCGCGGAGGTGGATCGAGATCGACCTCCTCCCCGTCGACCGTGATCCGCGTGACCACCATGCCGTCGGTGATCTCCGGCACCGGCTCGAGCCGAACAGCGTTGGGCGCAAACATGTTCTGGTCGAGTCGCAAGTGAATCGCGCGGAGATCCGTGTCACTGCGGTTGTACAGCACGACGGTTTCGGTCGCTGTCACCCGTGACGTCGCCGGATCGAGACGCGCCTCGATCGTGTAATCGACCTGCAATTGCCAGTAGTTCTGACCCGGCCGGCCGGTGGAATCCCGGGTCCCGGCGGCAAACGCGCGCCGGATGGCATTGGTGAGCGGGATGTCCTGACGAATGGCCCGTTCAGAAGCGTGCGCGGACCGTTCACTGACCTGACCGTAGATCGGGGATGGTGTGCCGACCGCGGCGGACGCGATAGCGACTATCGTGAGTGCTCGTACCAGCATGGGCTCTCCACAGGATCGAAGAACGCCGCAGGGGCGAATGCGTATCGGGGAAATATAATCGGGGAAAGCCCGAGCGGCGGTTCGCCGAGGCCCCGCAGGGCCTCGGCGAACCGCCGCTCGAAGTTCAGATACGGGTAGCGGGCGCAATGCCCCACCCAAGTCCG
>JBDHJO010000084.1:0-11809 GCA_039586875.1 Gemmatimonadota bacterium
GCGGTGCGGCGTCGTCAGGCGCCTGCGCGGCGGCAGCGGCCGCGAGCGCGGTCGCGATGCATGACAGGGAGCAGAGTGTTCGGAACGATCGCACGTGAAACCTCCCCGTTCGTACCTTTTAGGTGTATGAAAAATCTATATACAAAATAGATAAAAGCGTGGTCGAGCGGGATCAAGTGGGGTGAGTCGCGCATCCAGGCAGATGCCAAAGAGCGGCTCATGTTGATATTTTGTCCAGAAAAGATTAGACAAACACTTGACAACACCGCGAAGATGCGTCAGCTTCCATGGTCGACGTCGCTTCGTGCTCGAACCGACTACGGTTCCAGACTTTTGCAGTATTAGGGTTTACGATGATTGCTCAACCAGGCAACAACCACGCGGGGTCATCGCGGCCCAAGTGGGACCGGAGCCCCTCGGCTGCGGTTGTCGGTGCCGGCATCAGCGGTGCCGTTTGCGCCAATCGACTGGCGGCTCACGGGTGGCAGGTTACGGTCTTCGACAAGGCGCCTTCGACAAGGCGCGGGGGCCGGGAGGACGAATGTCCTCGCGCCGCACTGACGGCCGGGCTTTCGACCACGGTGCATCGTATTTCACGGTGGGTGACGATCGGTTTCGCTCGCTCGTGGCGCCCTTGCTCGACAGTGGTCGCATTGCAGAGTGGACCGGTCGCTGGGCGCTGCTCCGCGACAGCACGACAACGGTGGTGCCGGCGGCTCAGCGGTTTGTGGCGGTCCCCGGCATGAGCGCGCTCGCGCGCGACCTGCTGACCGATGTGCAGTGTCGGTATTCGACGACGGTGCGAAAGGTCGCACGTGAGCGCGGTCTCTGGCATGTCACCGATGCGTCTGGCGCGATGCTCGGGGAGTTCGATGTGGCGGTCGTATCGGCCCCACCACAGCAGGCCGCCCAACTTGCAGCCGGGCAGACGCCGCTACTCGCTGCCGCCGAGGGCGTGTCGATGCTGCCCTGTTGGGCGGTGGCGGTGGGCGTGTCGTCGCCGCTCGGGGTACCCTTTGACGCCGCAGCCGTTGCGGGAAGCCCTGTAGGTTGGGTCGCTCGCGAGACCGGAAAGCCGGGTCGGCAGCCATGGCCCGAGACATGGATGCTGCACGCGACAGCCGAGTGGTCGGTCGCGCACCTGGAGGAGGACGGGGTGATGGTCGGTGACGCCCTGCTCGATGCCTTCCGACGGGCTGCCGATCTCGGATCCGTCGAGACCAAGGTCGTCATGGCCCATCGGTGGCGCTATGCCCGTCCGGAGATGCGTTCCACGCTCGGCGCCCTGTTCGACGAGGAACGGGGCATCGGCTTTTGCGGCGATTGGCTCGCGCGCGGTCGCGTCGAGTCGGCGGCCATGAGCGGGTGGGAGTTGGCGGATCGCGTATTGGCGGGACGTCGGGAACTCTCCTACGCCGGGAGTGCAGCATGACGACGAACCACGTGGTCGCGCCCGGACAGGAATCGGTGTGGGACTACCCTCGTCCCCCGCGTCTGGAGGACTTCCCCGGCCGCATCCGCATCGTCTTCGGCGGTGAGACCATCGTCGACACAACGAGGGCGAAGCGCGTGCTCGAAACGAGTCACCCTCCCACAATCTATGTCCCGCCCGACGCTATCGCCCCGGGAACGCTGGAACTCGTCGGCGGCCGTTCGTGGTGCGAGTGGAAGGGGCAGGCGCGCTACATGGATGTGGTTGTCGGCGACCGACGCGCACGCAAGGCGGCGTGGACCTACCCGTCGCCGACTCAGCGATTCGCCGCATTGCAGGATTTCGTGGCGTTCTACCCCGCCGCCATGGAGGCCTGTTTCGTGAACGACGAGCAGGCGCGGCCGCAACCGGGGGGATTCTACGGCGGGTGGATCACGAGCAATCTGATGGGTCCGTTCAAAGGCGCGCCCGGAACGATGGGGTGGTGACGGTGCCGGGCGTTGGTGTGCTGATCTTCGGTGCGACCGGTGGCATCGGCGCTGTGCTCGCACGGCACGCGACCGCTGTGGGACACCGCGTCGCGCTGGCGGCCCGGGACCGCGGCCGTTTGGAGACCCTCGCGACCGAACTCGATGCGCCGTTCTTCCCGGTCGACGCGACCGATCCGGACGCCGTCCAAGAGGCGACGATGCACGCCCAGGAAGCGCTCGGTCACCTCGACGGCATCGCGAATCTCGTCGGGTCCGTGTTTCTCAAACCGGCGCATCTCACGTCGCCGGAGGATTGGCAACAGGTGATGGCGACTAACCTGACCAGTGCGTTTGCAGTGGTGCGAGCGGCGGGCACGGCACTGCGCGACGGCGGGGGCTCGGTGGTCTTGATGGCGTCGGCTGCGGCGCGGACCGGCTTGCCGAATCACGAAGCGATTGCGGCGGCGAAGGGCGGCGTCATCTCGCTGGCGCGGTCGGCGGCCGCGACGTATGCGAGGGCAGGGATTCGTTTCAACGTCGTGGCTCCTGGCCTCGTCAGGACGGCGGCCACGGCCCGCATCACCGACAGTCCGGCGGGCAGCAAGGCGTCGCTCGCCATGCATCCTCTGGGACGATTCGGGGAGCCGCATGAGATCGCAAGTCTGATCCTCTGGCTCCTCGAACCGACGCAGTCCTGGATGACAGGCCAGACGATCGGGCTGGATGGCGGATTGGCGGATCTCAAACTGCGGGGGTGACGGAGATGCAAGCGATTCCCTTTTGGGCCCGCCCCCGTTAGATTGGGATGCAGCACATGGCGCGTGCAGAATGGCGCCGAGGAAAACACAGCGAACTTGCATGGGGCAACCGGCAACAGACGCGGCTGCCCCGTTTTGTATGAACACACCGCAGAGTGCGGTGACCCGCCGCGGGGGAATGTCCGCGGACAACATGATGCAGTCGGTCAGTGCGGACAATCCTCACTCCGACGAACATCAAGGAAGAGGAGCAGTACATGTCACGCATGACCGGCAAGGTGAAGTGGTTCAACGACCAGAAGGGCTTCGGGTTTATCACGCCCGACAACGGGGAGAAGGACTGCTTCGTCCATCACTCGGCAATTCAGGCGTCCGGCTTCAAGTCCCTCGGTGAGGGTGAGGCCGTCGAGTTCGAAATGGTTGAGGGCAAGAAGGGCCCGGCCGCGGAGAACGTCGTCAAGGTCGGGTAACTGCCCGGATCTCGGTAACGAGACGCACAACAGGGTCGCATCGACAGTGTCGGTGCGGCCCTTTGTGTTGGACGGTAAGACGGGACGGATAGCGGTGAACACAGGGAGCCGGGATGGCGGGATAGGGCAGGTTGGGGGCATCAGCATGCGCCCCGGGGAGTCACACGCTTTACGAACGAACTGCGATTGGTGATCGTGTACTCCTTGGGGGGTGCGGACTCATAACCTCGGAGCGCAGTATGCGTGATCTGTTGAGATTCATGCTCGTGTTCTACGTGTTGGTCCTCCCTCCGCGGGCGGCCGCACAGAGCTTCCCGACGGACGATGCCGTCCTGGGGGGGATTTGGGCCGAGGGTATGGAGCGTTCGCAAGTGGATGCGCTCCTGCAGACGCTTCTCGACTCACTTGGACCGCGACTGACCGGTACCCCGGGGCTCGACGCCGCGGCGGATTGGGTGATCGGGAGGTTCGCCGAGTGGGGCATCCCCGCACGCAAAGAGGACTACGGCACGTGGCCGGGGTGGCGCCGCGGCATCACGCACGTCGACCTCATCGAACCGCGCGTCCGCTCGCTCAACGCCATGATGTTGGCGTGGAGCCCCGGCACGCCCGGCGGGCGCGCGGTCGAGGGGCCGGTCATGACGGTTCCCGATCTGCCGGACAGTGCCGCCTATGCGGAGTGGATGCAGAGCATCGACGGCAGCTTCGTGGCCGTATCCTTTCCGCAGCCGTCGTGTCGGCCTGACGAGGCGTGGCGCGAGTTCACGGCGAACGATCCGTTGCTGGAGATGTATGCGCGTTTTATGGGCGCACGCCTGCCGCCCACGATATTCGAACGGATGAACGAAGTGCGGGAGGCCGCGGAGCAGGCATGGAGTGAGCGTTTGCGGAGGACCGGCATCGACAGCATGGACCTGCACCGCGTGCTGGAGGAGGCCGGGGCAGCCGGCATCCTGACGTCCAGTTGGCCGCAAGGGTACGGCGCCATGCGGGTGTTCGATGCGGACACCGAGCGCATTCCGAGCTTCTCGTTGAGTTGTGAGGATTACGGCCTCGTGACCCGACTCGCCGAGCACGAGCAGGGCCCGGTACTCCGGGTGCAAGCCGACGCGGAGTTCGTTGGCGATGTGCCGACCTTCAATACGATCGCCGAGATCCGCGGTACGGAGATGCCGGACGAGTATGTCGTGCTCTCGGCCCACTTCGATTCGTGGGACGGCGGATCCGGAGCGACGGACAACGGGACCGGCACGGTCACCATGATGGAGGCCGCCCGGTTGCTCAGGACCGCGTATCCGAATCCCAAGCGCACGGTCATTGTCGGGCTGTGGAACAGCGAGGAACAGGGCCTGAACGGCTCCCGCGCGTTCGTCGCCGATCATCCCCGCGTGATGGCGGGGCTCCAAGCGGTGTTCAATCAGGACAACGGCACGGGGCTCATCGACGACATCACGCCCTTGGGTGTGATCGGCGCAAGTCAGTACGTCGCACGGTGGGTCGGGTATCTCCCCGACGAGTTGAAGAGCGGCGTGAGCCTGCAGTTGCCGGGATCGCCGTCGTTCGGCGAGTCGGATCACGCGGCTTTCAACTGTGCCGGCGCTCCCGCGTTCTCGCTTCGCTCCGCGTGGTGGGATTACTTCGACTATACCTGGCACACCAACCTCGACACGTATGACAAGGTCGTGATCGAGAATGTGCGGAGGAATGCGGTGCTCACGGCGATGCTGGCCTACCTGGCTGCCGATGAACCGGAGCTGATTCCGCGGGCCAAGCGGAACCTCAACATGGACTGGCGCACGGGCCAGCAGGCGCAGTGGCCGCAGTGCGTCGACGGCGATCGCACCGGCGCGAATCGCTGACGCCCTGCCGCGGCCGGGCATCCAAGACGGGGGTCCGCAGTGCGGGCCCCCGTGGTTGTTCGGTTGCCTTTGGCTAGGTGCGCCGGTCGGTAGTACCTTCCGGCGTTGTCGCCGGCTCAGCCCTCACCCTTCCTCCCGATCCCGAGCACGGTCTTGTCCGCACCACCACGACCTCAGAAGACGTTCGATCGTTCGATCGTCGAAGGGTCCATCCCCCGGGCGGTCTGGAAGATCGCGTGGCCGACGATGCTGCAGAACGTCATCGGCGGACTGCAGGGCATCGTCGATCACGTCATGGTGGGTCACTACGTCGGGTTCACGGGCAACGCGGCCATCGGCGTTGCGTGGCAGATCTTCCTTGTCGTCATCGTCTTCATCAGTTCGCTGTTCACCGGCATGGGGGTGCTGGTTGCCCGGTTCGCCGGTGCCAATGAACCGGAGAAGGTGAACCGGACGGTCTACCAGGCCTTTCTCACCGCCGCCGTCCTGTCGGTCGGCATCTTGGCGCCAATCGGGTACTTCCTGGCACCATCCCTCCTGGGGCTCGTCAAGGCGACGCCCGAGGTTCAGGCCGAAGCGCTGCCGTACCTGCGCATCATGTTCCTCTTCAGCTTCGGCATGCTGGTGTTCTTCATGCTGGGTGGGGCGCTCCGCTCGGCGGGGGATGCCAAGACGCCACTGCGTTACGGTATTGCGCTCACGATCCTGAACCTCGTCCTGAACGTCATCTTCATCCGCGGCCTTGGTCCGATCCCCGCGTTCGGGACGGCGGGAGCAGCGATGGGAACGGTGGCCGCGGGCGGCATCCTCGCCGTGCTGGCGATGCACCGATTGTTCTTCTCGCAGCGGTGGGTGATTCACTTCCGTCGCGGCATGAGCCTGAAGCCCGACTGGTGGGTGATTCGGTCGCTGTTTCGGTTCGGCATCCCCGCCGGCATTCAGGGCGTGGCGATGAACATCGGCGGGGTGTTCCTGTTGCGGTTCATCGGCTCGCTCGAGCGGAGCGCGGAGGCGCAGGCCGCGTATGCGGTTGGCTACATCGAGCTGTTTTCCCTCATCACGTGGACCTCCGCAGGCCTCATGGGCGCGGCGGCAGCGGTGGCCGGCCAGAACCTCGGTGCCAAGCGGCCCGATCGCACTGTCCACGGCGTGCACGTGGCCTCGCTCATTGGCCTGGGCGTCGCGGTTGCGATCGGCTCACTCTTCCTCACCATTCCCCGCGTGCTCCTCGGGTTTTTCGGTATGGAAGAGCCGGCCGTCGTGGACGTCGGTGTGCAGCTGCTCACGTTTCTCAGCGTGTCAGGCCTGTTCGTGACGGTCGCACTCGCGTATACCGGTGGGCTCCAGGGCACCGGCGACACGCGCAGCCCGCTCTACATCTCGATCGTCTCGCAGCTGGTGCTCCCGCTCGGCATGTGCTTCGTGATCGATGCGCTGCGCGGTCTCGAACCCGGAGACATTTGGCTCGCGATCGTGATTGGCCACATCGTCCGAGCGACGCTCAGCGTGCTGCGCTTCCGCCAGGGGAAATGGCGCGACATCGAGGTAGAGATCGATCGCTAACGCTCAAAGGCTGACGCTGACTGCTCAGAACCCGGGCCAGCCCTCCCGCTCGCCGATCACTTGAATCACCGCGTCGGCAAACTCGTGCCCCCGATCGCTGTTGGTGAGCACGACGGCGCCCCATCCGCCGGAGCGATGCGCCACCATCCGGCCCCGGAATCCGTCGTTGGCGCCGTAGTGACCGAAATACGGTTGTCCCTCGATTTCCCAGAGGAAGAGGCCGAGTCCGTAGTCGTTCTGCACCTCGGTCAGCAGCAATTCCGTGTGTGCCCGATCCAGGACGCGGTTGGACTCCCCTCGCAGGGACTGCTGCACCTCGATGAGGAATCGCGCCATGTCCTCGGCGGTCGTCCAGAGGGCCGCGGCGGCGATCTCCGGATAGATGTGGTGGCCGCCCGGCACGGGGGTGCCGTCGGCGTAATGGCCGGTGGGGGCGAGGTGTCGCAGGGAATCCGGCAGTGGCTGCTCGAAGGTCGCGTGAGCCATGCCGGCGGGCGCGAGCACCTGCTCGCGGATGAACTCGGGGAACGGCAGGCCCGTGACATCTCGGACCGCGAGGTCCGCGATCTCGTATCCCCCGCCGGAGTACTGCCACGCGGTACCCGGCACCAGCGCTACCACGACGGGCGGTGAGTTCGCCGGCGGTGCGCCGGTCAGCACCTGCAGCAGCGTCGGCACCGGTTCGGTGTACCGGTATCCGCGGAAGCCCGACACGGTCGTGCCCGCCGTGTGGCTCAACAACCGCCGGAGGGTGACCTTCTCCGTTCGTTGGAGGTCATTGAGCGGAACCTGCCACGACGTGAGATATGCGTTCACATCGGTATCCAAATCCACCACCCCATCCTGCGCGAGCCGCACGATGCCGGCCGAGGACACGGACTTGGTGAACGACGCAGCCTGGAACAACGTGCGCTCGGTGACCGGCTCGCCTGTCGCGCGGTCCATGACCCCATGCACCTCGACATAGGCCACATCGAAGTCCCGAATGACGGCAACGGCGGTCCCCGGCACGTCGTACGCGGCCGCCCAGGATCCGATGTCGGTCGGGTCGGACGGCGAGATTGCCGAACTGCAGCCAGCCGCCATCGAGAAGGCCCACAGTGCTGGAATGGTGCGTGGAACTCGCATTGGTCGTTGCCTCCAAACGGCGACGGAAACGGCTCTCAGCGGCCCGGTGTTCAAGGTCGCCATAATAGCATTGACAAATATGCATTGCAAGCATATTGATATGCGGCTTCTGGTGCGGGGTGACGATGAGACCTCTCCGGTTCGGTGTGGTGCTGGTGTGTTTCCTCGGCTGGGCGGGTGGGTCGCACGCCCAGACCATCTTCGATGCCGTGCGGGAGGGTGACGTGGCCGCTGTCCGCCGACTCCTGGCAGATGACCCGAGCCTCGCGGTCGCACAGGACGCGCGCCGACGCACCCCACTCCATTACGCTGCGAGTCGCGGCCTCACCGAGATTGCGGACGCGTTGATCGGCGTCGGTGCCGACGTCGATGCGCAGGAGTTCGAGCTGCACACCCCGCTGCACTGGGCCGCGGTCTCGGCCGAACGCGAGATGGCCGAACTGCTGGTTGCACGCGGCGCCGATCTGGAGATCAACAACGACTACAACCGCACACCGCTTCTCCTCGTCGCCAGGGAATCCGGCAGTGCCGAGGTGGCTGCGGTGTTGCTCGACGCGGGCGCCGATGTCAACGCGGCGGACCGCTACGGCGCCACGTCGTTGGAGCTGGCGGCATGGCGCGGGTACCGATCGTTGGTCGAGCTGCTGCTCGATCGCGGGGCGGCACTGCCGACGTCCGGTGAGGGGATGCGTGAGCTGACGGGATACGCGGTCAGCAAGCGATTGGAGCGTCTCTTTGGGTTGCTCGCCGCACGGGGAGCGGATCTCGATCTCCCCAACGCGAACGGAGGCACCCTGCTGCATTCGGCGGCGGAAGGGGGATCCGAATCGATCGCGCGCGTATTGCTGGAGCACGGTGCCGACGTCAACGCCCGTGATCGATATGGGCGCGCGCCGCTTCACTACGCGGCCGAGCATGGCCGCGCCGAGGTTGTCGGTTTCCTGATCGAGCACGGCGCCATGCTCGACGTTCGGAGCCTGGCCGGTTACTCACCGCTCAACGAAGCGACGCGCCGAGCACGGCCACAGGTTGCCGCGCTGTTGCGGGACGCCGGGGCAAGTGATGCACCGGCGGCGTTTCCGGTGCTCACCGGTCCCTATCTGGGCCAGGCGGACCCCGGAACGACGCCGCAGCTCTTCGCGCCGGACATCGTGGCGTCGCACCGGTTCGAACACGGGACGGTGACCTTCGCTGCCGACGGCGATCTCGCAGTGTGGGAGACCGCGTATCCGGCTGCCGACTCCGGGTATTCCATGGGCACGATGGTGCAGTCGCGCGTGGTGGACGGGCGATGGACCGTACCGGAACCGGTGCCGTTCTCCCGACCGGAGCTCGGCGACGATGTGCCGTTCTTTCACCCCGACGGCACACGCCTGTTCTTCATCTCGTCACGGCCCGATGCCGAGGGTGGGACGGGCGGCGAGCGGATCTGGTGGGTGGACCGCGCGGGTCCGGGGTGGGGAGAGCCGCGGCTCATCCCTGATGGTCCGAACACCATGGGCATGCACTGGCAGTTCTCCGTCGCTGCGAACGGGAACATCTACTTCTCATCGGGCGATCCCGGCGGTTTGGGTGCCGGCGATATCTACGTGTCGCGACTCGTCGATGGACGATACCAGGCACCGGAGAACTTAGGTGCGCCGCGCAACACCGAGGGCGACGAAACCCAACCGTACATCGCACCCGACGAGAGCTACCTGGTCTTCGGGCGTCCCGGAGACATCGGCAGCCTCGATCTCTGGGTGAGCTTCCGAAGCGATGGCGGTGAATGGACTGATCCGGTGAATCTCGGCCCGACCGTCAACTCGCCGGCGCCGGACATCTGCCCCATCGTTTCTCCGAACGGTCGATACCTGTTCTTCAACAGCTATCGTAACGGCAACGCCGACAATCACTGGGTGAGTGCTGCGATCATCGAGCAGTTGAGGGAGAAGAGCGTACGCTGACGCTAGACTCGCTTGACTTGAGATGTAGCGCCGATCGCCCCATCTTAGCGAACATGCCCGACCCGTTGGATCGTCTTTTCACCGCTCTTGCCGATCGCTACACGGTCGAGCGCGAGCTCGGCCGTGGCGGCATGGCGACGGTCTACCTCGCGCGCGATCTCAAGCACGACCGTCTCGTCGCCCTCAAGGTGCTCGATCCCGAGCTCGCGGCCACGGTGGGGCACGATCGGTTCCTCCGCGAGATCGCGATCGCCGCCAAGCTCAATCACCCGAACATCCTCGGCCTGCTCGATTCCGGCGAGGCAGATGGCCTCCTGTTCTACGTCATGCCGTATGTCGAGGGCGAATCCCTGAGCGATCGACTCGCGCGCGAGGAGCAACTGCCGCTCGAGGACGCCCTGCGGATCACGCGCGACGTCGCGAATGCCCTGAGCCACGCGCACAGCCTCGGGATCGTGCACCGCGATATCAAACCGGGGAACATCCTGCTCTCAGGCGAGCACACGGTGGTGGCCGACTTCGGCATCGCCAAGGCGGTGACGGACGCGGGCGGCGACACGCTGACGGAAACGGGGCTCGCGGTGGGCACCCCGGCGTACATGAGTCCCGAGCAGGCGGCGGGCCGCAAGGGTATCGATGGGCGCACGGACGTCTACAGCCTCGGGTGCGTGTTCTACCACATGGTAGTCGGTGAGCCGCCGTTCACGGGCCCGAGTGCGCAGGCCGTACTGGCACGACACGCCATCGACCCGGTCTCCCCGCTCTCGACCGTGCGGTCGACGGTGGCACCGGGCATCGACCGCGCGGTTTCAAAGGCGCTGGCGAAGGTTCCGGCGGACCGCCACACCACGGCGGTGCGGTTCGTTGAGGCGTTGGAGCGGGCAACAACGGCACCGCCTGACACGCCCAGCGCGACTGGGCGTCACTCACCAATGACGTGGGCCGCAGGGGTCTTCGCGTTACTCCTCGTGGTCGTGGGCGGGTGGTGGGCAACGGCACGACTCGATGGCACGCGCATCGAACGCCTGGCGGTGTTGCCGCCGATGGAACTCGGTGCCGATCCGGACCAAGCGCCGATCGTGCAGGGGATGTACAACGGCTTGCTGACCGAGTTGGGCCAGGCCGGGGTGCGGGTGATCGGCAGCCTACAGTCGATGGTCCGTTATCAGGATACGGATATGACGGTTCCCGAGATCGCGGCCGAGCTGGGCGTCGATGCGGTGATCGAGCCGTCGGTGTTCTGGGTGGGGGACAGTGTGGGGATCAGCGTGCGCTTGATCGACGGCCGGACCGAGGAGTCCCTCTGGTCCCACTCGTACGACGCCGATGCCCGGAACGTCGTGGCGCTGTATCGGGAAGTGACCCGGGCCATCGCCGGCGAGATCCAGGTGGCGCTGACACCGGCGCGTGAGGCGCGCCTCGCCGAGTCGAAGCCGGTCGATCCCGCGGCGCAGGAGGCGTTTCTCCGCGGCCGGTTCTTCGTGGACCGGCTTTCGCCGGCGGACCTGGACACCGCACTTGCCTACTTCGGCCGGGCTATCGAAATCGACTCTACCTACGCCCTGGCGCACGCGGGGATCTCGTGGGTGTGGACGGCAAGGCGGCAACTGTCGTTGTCCCCGCCATCCGAGGCGACACCGAAGGCCACCGAGGCGGCTGCGCGGGCGTTGCGCTTCGACAGCCTGCTGGCGGAGGCGCACGAGGCGCGGGCCTGGGCCGAGGGGTGGGGCGTCCAGAACTGGGAGCTGATGGAGCGGGAGTACCGACGGGCACTGGAGCTCGATCCCTCGAGCGGCGCATTGCGTGCCAACTATTCGCACGTGCTCCTGGTGCAAGGCCGGTTCGAGGAAGCGGAAGCCTATGCCGACTCCGGCGTGGCGCTCGATCCGTTCAACGGGCGGCTCCGGGGCTTTCGTGCCATGGTCTATCAGCATACCGGACAACCTGAATTGGCGAGGGAGGAGTTCGAGAGCCTGTTGCAGTCCGAGCCCGGCAATGTGTGGTTTCGGTCCGGACTCATTGGGTCGAGCCAAGCGACGGGACGGTACGACGACGTCATCGACCTGTGGGCCCAGATGCTCGCTCAGCTGGGCATGGCAGACTGGGCCGACAGCCTTCGGCTCGACTACGCGACGCACGGATACCAGCCAGCCATGCGCGCACTTGGGGATCGGTTTGCCGCG